>JBAXIR010000028.1:0-22516 GCA_037138275.1 Mycobacteriaceae bacterium
CGGTTCGGCGACCTATTGGCGGTGTGCGATCAGTTGATCGGCATGACCCGCGCGCAACGCGCCGCGCTCGGGCCGATGCACGAGGGCCGGGTCGATGTGATCGGTGGCGGCGCGATCATCGTCGAGGAACTGGCGGCCGCACTGAGCGAGCGGGCCGGAATCGATGAAATCATCGTCAGCGAGCACGACATTCTCGACGGGATCGCGCTGTCGATCCCGTGAGCCTCAGCTAGCGAGGGTGAGAATTCAGAGTTTGACCTTGCAGCCGCTGCCGATGTTGCGGCAGTGAGTGCCGCCCTTGCAAACGTTGCACCGGCAGGTGCAGCCGCCGACGCGCTTGGTCTCAGGAATACCCATCACACATCATCTCCTTCGGCGACCCCGCTGTGTGGGCCTCATCTATGACCATAGTTGGAGCGCGTCCTCCATGTCAGGTGAACTTTTGGACCGCCGCCCGGCTTTCCCTGAAAGCAGGCTCACCGGCCGCGGGCAGGTACGGTTTCTGATGCCGATCGCGGCGCGCCCCCATAGCCCAATTGGCAGAGGCAGCGGACTTAAAATCCGCACAGTGTCGGTTCGAGTCCGACTGGGGGCACTGGAACCCGCAGCTAAACGCGGCGCGAGTCCGTATCCCCAGCCGCCGGAACCGGTCTGGGTGTCATGAGTTGTCCCGCCCGGTCGGGCCGACGTTCACCAACCGCGGAGTTCGGCCTCGAAGTCTCGCGGATTGCTCTCGGCCAGGCACTGACGCCCCAGCCGGGGCGTCAGCTGTTGTTGCCGTTGGCGCACGACACATCCACGAAGACGGAGCCCGACGGGATGGTCGTCAACCCGTCGACGCCGGTGACTCGGCAGGCCGACAGCGGCATGTTGTTGGTGGCGCCGTTGATCTGCACGCTGTAACCCATCGTCTGCAGGGTGGTGACGACCTCGCCCGCAGGCTGATCGGCGTAGTCGAATGATGCGTGTGCGGTGGCCGCGCCGAACCCGATGGCGGCGGCGGTCAGGGCGGTGCCGATGAAGACGGCGGAGATGTAATTCGTCATGGTGGTCAACTCCTGAGTAGTGGTGATGCGTACGACTCAACTGTCGGTGATCCCGAGGGTGCCGGCGGTCCACCGACTAGACCCTTGACAGGTGTAATCCGCCGTCCACCGATCGGGGGACACTGATGCGACTAACCTTCACCCGATGTATGAGCCCACGTGGGATTCCGTCGCCACCCACCCGCTACCGGAGTGGTACGACGACGCCAAACTCGGGATCTTCCTGCACTGGGGCCTCTACTCGGTGCCGGGTTGGGCGCCTCAGGTGCCCGATATCCAGCAACTGCTCAAAGAAGCCGGTCCCGCGGAGATGTTGCGGGACAACCCCTATGCCGAGTGGTACCTCAACAGCAGTCGGCTGGAAGGCAGCCCCACCTGGTGTCACCAGCGCGACACCTACGGTCCCGATGCCGGCTATGACGACTTTGTGCCCGCCTTCGATGCCGGTACCGCCGGTGCCGACATGGACGCGATCGCGGCGATCTGTCGTGACACGGGTGCAGGCTATGTGGTGCTGACCACAAAACACCATGATGGGTTCTGCCTGTGGCCCACCGAGTTGGTGCACCCGCGCAAGGGCCGTTACCAGTCCCGCCGCGATATCGTCGGCGACCTGCGCCGCGCCGTGCTTGACGCCGGGATGCGGATGGGCCTGTACTACTCCGGCGGCTATGACTGGCCCTACAACGACGCCCTCTTGCGTAACCCGGCCGACAGTTTCCTCGCGGTGCCGCACACCGATGACTATGTCGCCTACGCCGATGCTCATGTGCGCGAACTGATCAGCCGATACCAGCCGTCGGTGCTGTGGAACGACATCTGCTGGCCGGCCGGCGGTGATCTGCCCGCGTTGTTCGCCGAGTACTACAACGCCGTGCCCGATGGTGTCATCAACGACCGCTGGATTGAACCCACGCAGCATCGGGGAATGGTCACTGACGCACTGGCTCGGCTGGGAGGTATTGCGATACAACGCTTCTGGGCCTCCATTCCTGAAAGCTACAAGTCCCTGACCTTCCCGGCCAACCATCATTACGACATTCGAACCCCGGAGTATGCGCAGTTCGCGGAAGTCCAGCAGAAGAAATGGGAATCCACTCGGGGCGTGGGGCATTCCTTCGGCGCTAACCGCAACGAACGGCCCCAGGACATCGTGACCGCTACCGAGTTGGTCCGGTCTTTCGCCGACATCGTGTCCAAGAACGGCAACCTGCTCATCGGTATCGGACCGGATGAGCGGGGGCAGATCCCTGACGAGCAGGTGACACCGCTGCGGGGCTTGGGTGCCTGGATGCGGGTCAACGGTGAGGCGATCTGCCGAACCCGACCGTGGGCCATCGCCGAGACAACCACAACTGAGGGCACGCCCGTCCGATTCACCTGTCGTGACGGCGCAGTCAACGCCATAATTCTCGACCTTCCGACGTGCGAATTCGGGATCCGCGGCATTGACTGCACCGCTGTCGAGACGGTTCGGGTGTTGGGCCTTGATGAGACGGTGGACTGGCGGGTGGCCGACGGCGTGCTGACGGTCCGGCTACCGGAACGTATGCCGGTATCACCGGCATACGTGGTGACTCTCGGAGATGGGGTACGCCCGACCGGCTGATCGGTGATCAGCCGCGTTCAACAGTATTGTCGATACCCGATTGGTTGATTTCAGGTGTGCCGGAAAGGAATACGATCCGGTTGTTCATGCCCGAGATGTCGATGAAACCGGTCCGCTCCAGGGTCACCACATTCTTTACACCAGAGACGACGACGCGGGCGCACTGACCGGTGAGAACCACCGTGTTGTCCACACCGCTGATGTTGACGGTGGTGTCATCGCAGGCGATCGTCCGCTCATTTCCGACGCCGGCGACGCTGACCATTCGTTCGGTGGGCCGACTCGGCGGGCTCGGAGCAGTCGACCGATTCGGGGAACTCGACGCACTCGCGGAACCCCGGGGCACCGCGCCAGCGCCACCGACCACCGTCGGCGCAGTTGCGCTACCGGCCACCGGGCGATTGCCGTCGGGGAGTCGGCCAGAGATGATCGCCACGCCACCAATCACCAGACCGAGGATCAACAATCCCAGCACGATCCATCCGACGCGGTCGGCGATCCGTCGCTCGGGGTCGGTACTCACCGACCTCCCCAGGTGACGGGAAGTGCCACGAGACCGGATCCCAATGCTTCGGTATTAATACTCAGGTCTGTGACATCGACCGCAAGCTGCATATCAGGAAACCGTGGAATCATTTGGGAGAAAACGGAATTCAGCTCCATCCTGGCCAACGGGGCGCCCAGGCAGTAGCGCCCGCCGTAGCCGAAGGACAGTGGCTGCGGTCCGGTTCGATTGAAATCAACGACATCAGGATCTTTGAAGAACGCCGGATCATTATTGGCCGAACCAGGATCCAGTAGCACCAGATCACCCTCTGCGATGGTGATATCGGCGATGTTGATGGTGTCTCGCGCGTAGCGCGGAATACCCACACCGCCGATCATCGAAGCCCTGATCAACTCCTCCGTTGCCTTCGGAATCAGCGACGGGTCGTCGAGCAACGTCTGCCATTTGCGTGAGCCACTCAGCAGCTGCACTGTCTGTAGCCAGATCTGGATGACAGTGGTTTCGTAACCGGCAAACAGCAGAGCCACGGCCAAGACGGCGATTTCGACATCAGCGAGGTCATCTACGTCGCACAGATGGGAGATCACATCGTCACCGGGGTGGCGTCGCTTCTCGGCGACGAGGCTGACGCCGTAATCCACCAAAGCGATCATGCCCTGTCCCGACTCGACGGGGTCGGTGTTGAACGCGGCTGAATCGACCCAGACTCGGAAGGTGTCCCGGTCGTCGTAAGGCACGCCGAGTAGCTCGCAGATGACCAAGGCTGGAAGGGGCCCGGCGAGTCTGGCGTGCAGATCAGCGGGCGGACCGTCATCTGCCAACTGATCCAACAGTCCTCGGGTCAGTGCCTCCACCTTGGGCTCTAATGCGCGCAATCGGCGGGGGGAGAAGTGCGGCTGCAGCAAAGCCCGCATCCTTGTGTGCCCGGCCGGCTCGGCGTCGAAGTCGCCGATCGGGCCGCCGAACAAGACCGACGCGCGGCTGCGCGGCGCGGTCTCCGGTGATCGGTGCGACCGGCCGAGCCGGTCGTCGTCCATCAGTTCGCGCACCTGGGCGTAGCCGGTCACCAGCCAGGCGTCGTCGCCGACCGGGGTCCGGACCCGATGGATAGGACCTGCTGTCCGCAGGGCTTGCAACTCTTCTCCGGCGCGCAGTGGATGTGGCTGGGGAAAGGGCAATTGTGTTGTCACGGATTCGACTATGGCTGGCTGCGGGTAACCGGGTGCGGGTTTTGCGCCACTCCATGCCGGTTTTCCTGCTGTCGGCGGTGCTACTTTGTAGTCGTAGCCGGAGTTGCTTTTCCGGGAAAGGAGTCGGCTGCGATGAAAGTGTTACTGCCGCATCAGCTTCTTGAGCACAAGGTCAGATCTGACTTCGACAGGGATATTCGGAGCAAGTTCTTCCGCGGCCTGGAGTTTGCCGGGCCCGAGGGCGATCCAGGGTGGTTCGGCCCGGGTAGCGCCGTGTGGCATGTGCATTCGCATACCTCGGTGCTGATCTTCGGGCTGCAGTGCGCGGCGTTCATCGAGCGACTTGATCCCAGCATCTTCTGGATGGGCTCGGACCACTCCCGCGTCGTCGAACGCGATGATGACGGCAATCCGACGGGCCGTTTTGATGTCGAGGGCGCACAGACGCGACTGGCCCACTCGGTGGCGTTCTTCATCGGCACCGGATACGGATCCACCAGGTGCGCCGAGAAGGTCGCCCATATGGTGCGTTCCATGCACCACACGGTCAAAGGTGTGCGCCCAGATGGGCTGCCCTACGACGCCGACGATCCTGAGTGGTTGCGGTGGAACTACGCGACGGTGGTGTGGGGGATAGCGACTGCCCACGAGATGTATCACCCCATGCCGCTGCGCGATATCGACCGTTACTACGGCGAGTTTGTTCGGGTCGGCCACGCACTGGGCGGGACCGACCTGCCGGCGACCAAAGCCGAGACGCTGGAATGCCTCCGGTCCTATCTACCCAGGCTGGCGCTCACCCACGGTGCCGCACTGTTGACCGGGCAGGCTCTGATGGACACCCCTGATGTTCCACAGACAGTCAAGTTCTTCGACTGGGGTATCCGGGACGCGATGACGGACTGGGCGGCGGAGATGATCATGTACACCCCGCCGAACCCGCTGGAGCGGGCCGCTCGCCGCGCGGCGACCTGGGCGGCGCTCAACACCAGCCAGACCGCGATGGGTCCGCTGCCGGAGTTCAGGCAGGCCAAGCGGCGAGTCGCCAAGGGCACGGTGGTCGATCACACCGAGCCGGCATTTGTGCCCGGCACCGACCCGGTTCGCAGCCGCAAAGCCGTCGAACGGATGCTCTGAGCGGGCATCTGCCCACAGCCGCCGGTGTGATGTCCGCCGCATTTCGGTACCGCGGAAAAGTTGCTCTCAGGCTCGCCGAATGTCGGATTTCCGTGCCGATACGGGGTCGGCCGATCATGCAAAACATTTTGCTACCAGCGTCGTTCAGCGGTATTCCCGTCGAGGCGCCTCGATACCGCAACGAATCTTCTCTCAGAATCTCCTGACCCTGCCCACGTGGTGAGAAATTGCAATCGGAATTCCGTGTCAGTGCCCGCCGTTAGAATTGGGGTACGACCGACCTGATGTCGGAATAATTCTCTCTTTTTCGCGCTAAAAGCCGGACCACGGTTCGGCTAACGGAGGTGTCTTGAGCATGGCGAACACGACGGGTGTCACTGCAGTAGCTGAACGGCCCACCGAAACGGTGTGGCTGTCGACGCTGTCTAGCCCGCGGATTGCCGCCCCCAGCGATCTTCTGCCGGCCAATCGCACTGCTGCCGGATTACACCGGGCGGTTCGTCCGGCCACCGGCGTGCTCTCCGGCTTGCCCGGCGCGGTTACCGATATGGCTGTCAGTCACGACGGCCGCCATCTGGTGGCCGTGCATTACGGCGAGGACGCCGTGTCGGTCATCGACGTCGCGACGCTAACCGTGAGTGCCACCGTGTCGGACATCGCCGAACCGTATGCGGTTGCCACCGCGGACCGCGCCTACGTGAACTCCGCATCGGATTCCGAAGACAGCGTCGTCGCCATCGACCTGGGGGCAGGCGCCGCGCTCGCGGCCAAGGAGATCACCGTCGGCGCCCGCGGTCTCGCGGTCAGTCCGGCCGGCGACGCGCTGTACGTTGCGCGCTCCGGCGAGGCCGTTGCCGACGTCGCCGTGATCGATGTCGAAAGCGGCAAGTCCAAGACCATCACCGTTACCCGCACGGCCGACGACTGGGTCGATACTGTGCGCATCAACGCCGACGGCACCCGTTTGTACGCCGCGCTCAACACCGATACCGGTGGCTCGCTGGTCGTGATCGACATCCGGGCGCGTCGCGTGCTGCACACCATCGCCCTGGGCGGATCGATCGGCGATATCGCCGTCGATCGCGACAACCGCAAGGTGTTTGTAACAGGCTGGGATGACGAACTGGGCGGCGTGGTGCGGGTCGTGGACGCGGTGGCCGGTCGGGTGTCCGACACTATCGCCGTGGACGGCTTGCCCGTCCAGATGGCCGTCCGTGGCGCTGCTGCCTACCTGGCCCTGGGCCATGAAGTCGTGATCATCGACACCGTCACTGCCCGGATCGCCGACCGGATCGATGCCGGTGGCCCGGTGTCCTGTATCGCGGTCAGCCGGGACGGCACCCGTTTGTTCGTCGCCGATTACGATGGTTCACTCACCGCACTTGAGGTTGTCAAGACCGGCCTGGAGTTACGCGCAGCGTCCTGATCACTACCGCTGCGGACAGTTCAACGACACCGAGATGGACTGACTCGTCACGACGGGCACCAGAAACGTGGAGTTGTTGCCTAGGCCTGGGCCGACGTAGGGCATCCACTGGGTCACCGTCTGCGGATTGCGCACGCTGGTCACGACGCAACTGGATATCGGGCCGGTGCCGATCTTGTCGACGGTGACCGAGTAGCCGTCTTTCTGCAGTCGGGCGATCGTGTCCTGGGCCGACTCATCGGCCCAGGCGGGGCCGGCCGGTCCCGCCAGTACCCCGCAGGCCGCCGCAACGGCGGCGAATATCGCGTACCTTCGCATGGCCGCCTCCCAGTCGAGTTCACACCCTAGTCGTGTTCCAGGCAATGATCCGCTAGATGTATCGCCGGGGACAGCCCCGGTGTTGCGCCGCCCGGGTGTTTTCGCTCTGGGAGTACCTCCAGGGAGCACCTCAGGGAGTAGTGGGTGTTTGCGTGCTCGGCGACGATACGATGCGCCCACCGGACGTCAAGTGCAATCGAAGGTGACCCATGGACAGCACGATGCAGAACTCCCCGCTCACCGTCGCGGCGATCCTGCGATATGCGGTGAGCGTCCACGGCGACCGGACCGTGACCACCGCAACCGGTGACGGCTTCCGGCACGCGACTTATCGCGAGGTCGGCCAGCAGGCCGCGCGCCTGGCCAACGCGCTGCGTCGCCTGGGGATTGATGGCGACCAACGGGTAGCCACCTTCATGTGGAACAACCAGGAACACCTGGAGGCTTACGTCGCGGTCCCCTCCATGGGAGCGGTGCTGCACACCCTGAATATCCGGTTGTTTCCCGAGCAGGTCGAGTTCGTCGCCTGCGAGGCCGACGACCGCGTCATCATCGCGGACGTATCGCTGGCACCGATTCTGGGCCCGGTGCTGCGGAATATGGAGACCGTCCACACCGTGATCGTGGTGGGTTCCGGTGACATGTCACCATTCGAGGGCTCCGGCAAGCAGGTTCTGGGCTATCACGAGATCACCGCCGCCGAATCCGATCAATTCGACTGGCCCGATATCGACGAGAACTCTGCTGCGGCAATGTGTTACACCAGTGGAACCACCGGTAACCCGAAGGGCGTGGTGTACGGCCACCGCTCAAGTTATCTGCACTCGATGGCTGTCTGCAGCGGCAACGGGATGGGCTTGAGCTTCTCGGACAAGGCTTTTGCGATCGTGCCGATGTTCCATGCGAATGCATGGGGGCTGCCGTACGCCGCCCTGATGGCCGGCGCCGACATCGTGCTGCCGGACCGGTTCATGGATGCCAAATCGCTGGTGAATCTCATCGAGACTCAGCGACCGACGGTGACCGGTGCGGTACCCACGATCTGGAACGACGTAATGAACTATCTGGAACGTGAACCCGGTCATGACATCTCGTCGCTGCGACTGGTGGCGTGCGGGGGATCGGCAGTTCCGGTGTCGTTGATGAAGACCTTCGGGGACCGCTACGGTGTGCAGATCCGGCAACTGTGGGGCATGACCGAGACCTCGCCGATGGCGACGTTGGCCTGGCCGCCGCCCGGCACGCTGGAAGACAAGGGGTGGGAGATCCGGGCCACTCAGGGCCGGCCGATGTGCGGGGTCGAGGCCCGGATCGTCGACGACCACGGGGCGGTGTTGCCGAATGACGGGGAGGCCGTCGGAGAACTCGAGGTTCGCGGGCCCTGGATCACCGGTTCCTACTACCGCAATACCGACCCGTCGAAGTTCGTTTCCGGTTGGTTGCGCACCGGCGATGTCGGTCGGATTGATCCGCAGGGTTACATCACCCTGACCGACCGTGCCAAGGACGTCATCAAGTCCGGCGGCGAGTGGATCTCCTCGGTGGAATTGGAGAACACCCTCATCGCCCATCCGTCAGTGCGGGAGGCGGCGGTGGTCGGCGTTCCCGACGAGCGCTGGCAGGAACGTCCACTAGCCGCAGTGGTGCTGCAGGACGGCACCGAACTCACGCCGGGTGAGCTACGAGACTTTCTGTCCGACAAGGTCGCTCGGTGGTGGCTGCCGGAGCGCTGGACGTTCATCGATGAGATTCCGCGCACCAGCGTCGGCAAGTACGACAAGAAGACCATCAGAGCCCGCTACGCCGACGGGGCCTACGAGGTCATCACGATCTAGCGTTCTGCGCGCTGATAGGCGGTGACGACGGCAGCCCCACCCAGGCCGATGTTGTGTTGCAGTGCGGCGGTGACGTTGTCCACCTGCCGGGCATCGGCGGTACCGCGGAGCTGCCAGGTCAACTCCGTGCACTGGGCGAGACCGGTTGCTCCCAGTGGGTGACCCTTCGAGATCAGGCCGCCGGACGGGTTGACCACCCAGCGACCGCCGTAGGTGGTGTCGCCCGAGTCGATCAGCTTCGGCGCCTCACCGGGCCCACACAGGCCGAGCGCCTCGTAGAGCAGCAACTCGTTGGCCGAGAAGCAGTCATGCAACTCGATGACCTGGAAGTCTTCTGGGCCCAGGCCGCTCTGGTCATAAACCTGTTGCGCCGCTTGGACATTCATATCGTGGCCGATGATATTGCGGGCCGAGCCGTCAAACGTTGAGGCGAAGTCGGTGGTCATCGACTGCCCGACGATCTCCACGGCCTGGTCGGCCAGACCGTGAGAGTCGACGAAGGCCTCCGAGGCCAGCACCGCCGCAGCGGATCCGTCCGATGTCGGCGAGCATTGCAGCTTAGTCAGCGGATCGGAGATCATCTTGGCGCCCAGAATGTCGTCGAGGCTGTACTCCTGCTGGAACTGCGCGTAGGGATTGTTCACCGAATGTTTGTGATTCTTGTAGCCGATCTTGGCGAAATGCTCTGCGGTGGCGCCGTATTCCCGCATGTACTCCCGGCCGGCGGCACCGAACATCCACGGGGCGACCGGAAAAGTGAGTTCGTCCAACGTCACGAGTGCCTTGATGTGATTGCCCAGTGGTGACTCGCGATCCTGCGCCCCGCCGCCCAGCGAACCGGGTTGCATCTTCTCAAAACCTAACGCTAACGCGCAGTCCACCAGTCCGCCGCGGACTGCCTGGGCCGCGAGGAACAGCGCGGTGGAGCCGGTCGAGCAGTTGTTGTTGACGTTGACGATGGGGATCCCGGTCATGCCGAGTTCGTAGAGGGCGCGCTGGCCGCAGGTGGAGTCACCTGCGACGTAGCCGACGTACCCCTGCTGGATTTCGGTGTAGTCCACGCCCGCATCGGTGAGTGCCTTGGTTCCCGACTCGCGGGCCATATCGGGATAATCCCAACCCTCGCGGCCGCCGGGCTTTTCGAACTTGGTCATTCCGACTCCGACGACGAACACCTTGTTCGGCATAACGACCCCTTCCGTGGTGGCGATCGACGCCAGTGTAGGTGAGGTGGGAACCTGTTCTAGTTCTTCGAGGAAACGCGTTAGTGCGGCTCGAGTAAGGCCTGCGGGCCGCGCAGCATCAACTGCCGTCCGATGATGATGCGCTGAATTTCGCTGGCGCCCTCCCAGATTCGCTCCACCCGCAGTTCCCGGTACATCCGCTCGGCGACGTTCTCCCGCATGTATCCGCGGCCACCAAAGATCTGTACCGCCCGGTCGGCGACCCGGCCGGCCATCTCCGAGCAGTACAGCTTGGCCATCGACGCCTGACCGTGCAACGTCTTGCGGTCCAGGCCGGCGTCGATACCGCGAGCCACCTCGTAGAGCAGGCTTCGAGCGGCGAACAACTCGGTCGCGCTGTCGGCTAACATCCCGGCAACCAACTGGTGCTCGCCGAGTGGCTTGCCGTCGACGATCCGATCCTTGGCGAACGCGGTGGTCTCGTCGACCAGGCGCTGTGCCGCGCCCACGCACCGTGACGACACCATGATGCGTTCGAAGCGGAACCAGTCCTGAGTGAACGTCATGCCCTCGCCTTCGGCGCCGACCAGATGCGTTGCCGGAACTCGCACGTTGGTGAACGACACGATCGGATGCTCGTCGGGAATGTGGTGGGTGTACTTCGGGCTGCGCACCACCTCCACGCCGGGGGATGGCAGATCCACCACCAGCAGGACGTGGTCACCGTGGTGGTCGCCGCCGTCCAGGCGGGCCTGGACGAAGACGTAATCGGCGAGGTTGTAGGAGGTGACGTGCCACTTGACCCCGTTGATGATGTAGTCGTCCCCGTCGCGCCGGGCCGTGGTCTCCAGCGCCGAGACATCTGAGCCGGCGAACTCCTCGGTGATCGCGTAGGCCTCATGCTTCTCACCCCGCACACCGGGAAGAAGCCAGCGTTGGAGTTGATAGTCGGTAGCGACATCGGCCCACCATTGCGGTGGGGTGTGCATCACCCAGGCCAGCGCGTTGGTGGCCCGGCCGGTCTGTTCCTGTACCAGAACCTGTTGCAGTGCAGTGAATCCCGGGCCTCCCACTGAAGTCGGCATATTGGTGGCATACAGTCCCAGTTCGATCGCGCGATGGTGGTGCTGGGCGGCGAGCTCCTCGGGAAGGTATCCGCCGGCCAGTTCTGCCTCGACCTCGTAGGGGATCAGACTGTCGACGAAGGCCCGCGCGGTGTCCTGGATCCTGATGTCCTCGGCCGTCAACCCATACATCGCCCGCGCTCTCCGCTCCTCTTGACTGAGCGTTCAGTCTATGCCACGGTCTGCTGATATGACCATTTCCGCGAGCGCCGATGTGGTGGTGGTCGGCGGTGGCACGGTCGGGGCATGGACCGCGGTCCAACTCGCCGAGCGAGGTGTCGGGCGTGTGGTGCTGCTTGAGGCCAAAACCCTCGGTGCCGGCGCCAGCAGTCGGGCTGCCGGAATGGTGCGTGCCCAGGGCGGCACCGAAACCGCCATTCGGCTCGGCATGCGGACCCAGGACTTCTATCGATCCACCGGCGACCGCTTTCCACTGGACTGCGGTTTCATCGCCCAGGGGTACCTGATGCCGTGCTTCACCGAGGATGAGGTGTCTCAGGCGCATGAGCGGATCGCGCTGCAGCAGCGTCTCGGCCTGGATGTCGAGTGGGTATCGAGTGCTCAGATCGACAGCCGGGAAACGGGCTTGGCGCCCGGGGTGACGATGGGCGCCTCCTACGCGCGCGGAGACGGCTACATCGAAGCGTCACGCAACGTGTTGGCCTACACCGCCGCACTGATCGCCCACCGCGTCGACATCCGGGAACGGTGCGCGTTCACCGGTCTGCGCACCGCCGGCGGGCGGGTGGTCGGCGTGGACACCTCGTCCGGACCCATCGATGCCGACCGGGTGGTGCTGACCGGCGGTCCGACCCTCGGCGAGGTGGGTGCGCTGGCCGGCGGCCGAATCCCGGCCGGCGGCGCTCGTCACCAGGTGGTGGTGACTGAACCGGTGCCGTCCGTGGATGTCCACCAACTGCCGATGGTGTTCGACGTGACCTCTGGGATCTACTGGCGTCCCGGTGCGGCCGGGGGATTGCTGTGGGGCATGAGCAATCCCGACGAGCAACCCGGTGAGGCTGTGGGTTTCGACCCGGTCTACTACGCGCAGGCCCGCGAACGCATCGAGGAGATCTTCCCCGCGGTGGCCGGTCTGGGCCTGCGGCGTACCTGGGCGGCCACCATCGACTACACCAGCGATCACACCCCGATACTGGGCCCACTGCTCACCGAGGATGGCCCGGTTTCGGGCACGGTGGTGGCAAGTGCGGCCGGACACGGCATGATGTGGGGGCCCGCGGTCGCGGAGGTGGCTGCCGATCTTGTCATCACCGAAAAGTGTTCCTGGCTGGATATCACCGACCTTGGCCTGGACCGGTTCGACGCGCACGGCAACAGTCGCCTGGCACCCGATCCGATCTCCCTGCCGTTCCCGGAAAGCGTTGCCCAACAAGAGAAAGCAAGGATCACCCGATGAGTGAAGCTGTCACCACCCCCGTACTGGCCGATGCCGTCAACGCCGAGTTGGAGGACTGGGGCCCACTGGATGAGGCCACCGGCCATTCGATGGCGACCCACGGTGTCGAACTCTGGGCCCAGGGCACGGCGTCGGCCGGGATCTGGCAGTGTGCGCCCGGCCCGTCGCACTGGGTGCTGGACACCAATGAGGTGATCTACCTGGTGGCCGGCCGGATGACGGTCACCCCGGACGGCGGGGAGTCCAAGGAAATCGGCGTGGGCGATATTGCGGTCTTCCCGCTGGGTTGGTCGGGAACCTGGGAGATCCACGAGACCGTCCGCAAGGTCTACTCGATCTTCTGATCCCGCGCGATCACCAACGCGTCCACCGCGATCGCACCGATGGGTGAGGCGATCACCGGATTGGCTTCGACGGCGTCGATGACGTCGCCGAGTTCGAGCGCCAGTTGCGAGAATCCGGCGATGACGGCGGCCAGTGCGTCGGTATCGACCGGTGGCTCGCCACGCCAGCCGGCCAGTAACGGAGCAATGCGCAGCGAGCGCAGCATCCGCACGGCATCGGCTGACGTGACCGGAGGGCAGGCGACGGCGCGGTCGGCGAGTAACTCGACCATGGTCCCGCCGGCCGCGACCACGATGAGCGAGCCGAAGTTGGCATCGCGGACCACGCCGACGGAGACCTCGACGCCGGCCTGGGCCATGGCGTGCACGCTCACGGCCGGACCCAGACGATCGGCCATCGACCGGTAGGACTGGCTCAGCGCGGTCGCATCGGCGATACCGAGGACCACACCACCCACGTCGCTTTTGTGGTCGGCGGCTGAGGTTTTCAGTGCCACCGGATAGCCGACGGTATCGGCGACCGCCAGCACGTCGTCGAGATCGTCGGCAACGCCGGTTGCAGCGATCGCAATGCCGTAGTCGGCCAGCAGTGCGAACGCCGCATGGGCATCCCAGTCGGGCGCGGCCAGCCGCGATACCCAGCGGCGCTGCCGATCGGGGTCGATGAGCGCGGCGGTAGTACCAGCGGTCAGCGGCCAGGCGGCCAGATGGCCCAGCGCGGCAATCCCGCTTCGCGCATTCTCCAACACTGCAATACCGTTGCTGCGCAAGCGTTCCGCGGTGGGCCTGTCGACGGCGGATGGCACCGACGCCAGCACCGCGATCGGTGAATCGGTGGTAGCCGCAACCTCGATGACGGCATCGGGGTAGGCGGTGTCACCGTCGAATTCGCTGACCAGATCGACGGCAAGTGCGGTCACCGCGACCGCGGGATCGTCGACGATCGCCTTCAGACTGCTGCTGAACAGGGTCCGGGTGTCAGCACCGGTGCCCCACAGGTCCAGCGGATTGGTGGCGAGCAGGCCCTCGTCGAGCAGATCGGTGATGGTGGTCAGCGTGGTGTCGCCCAGTTCGGCGAACGCGACCCCTAGATCGTGTGCGAGATCAGCACACAGCGCCCGTTCGGCCCCGGAGTCGTGGACGGTGGCGATCCCGACCGAACCCGGCCGGCGTCGTCGGCCGGACTCGAAAAGCTCGATGGTGTCACACAATTCGGTCATATCGCTCACCCGGACCGCTCCGGTCTGCGCACAGAAGGCCTGCCATCCGATGTCCTCGCCGGCCAGCGCACCGGAGTGCGCCGCCACCATCTCCCGTCCGCGCGGGGAGTGGCCGACCGAGAGGATCACGACGGGCACGTCCTGTTCGGCGGCACGATGCAGGGCGGCGCGCAGTCTGCTCACCGCGCGGGGTGTTTCCAGTAGCAGTGCGATCAGGGTGGTGCCGGGGTCGTCGAGCGCATAGTCGACGTAGTCGGCGGCGCCGGTGACCAGTTCCTGGCCGGAGGAGACCGCCAATCGGAAGCCGAATCCGCGATTCGCCCGCAACAGGGTGGAGAACGCCGATCCCGAGTGGGTGATCAGTGAAACCCCGCCGGCGGCAAGGGGATTGGGTTCCAGGTATCCCAGCGCCCGCAGTCCGGTCACATTGTTGACGAACCCCATGCACCCCGCGCCGCAGAGCGCCATTCCGGCCGCTGTCGCCACCGCGGAGATCTCCGCCCGCAGGCCCGGGGCATGTGCGGAGCCGAACACGACCGCCCCGCGCGCTCCGGCGGCGGCCGCGGCCTCGAGTTCGTCGCGCAACGCCGCGTCAGGCACGCCCAGGAGCACCAGATCAACCGGCTCGTCGAGGGCGGCCAGCGATGGCACGCAGGCGACCCCGTTGATGTGTTCGTAGCGCGGATTCACCAGATGCATCCGCGCGGAACTGCGCACGCCCTCGACGACCATCCGGGCCCCGAAGCTGTCGGGCCGTGCACTGGCGCCGACGAGTGCCACCGACCGCGCGCCGAGCATCGCGTCCACCGCGGTGCTGCGGAGTCTGCCCTCGGGCGGCCTCGGGGTCAGGAGCGCCTGCCCAGTGCCGAGAGCACCTTCCGGTTGCCGCGCTTCTTATCGGCCAATGCCGCCTTGGCGGCCTGCCAGCCGGGGATACCGCAGACGCCGCCGCCGGCATGGGTGGCCGAACTTCCGTTGTACAGCCCGGCGATCGGGGTGCGATAGTCGGCGTATCCCGGCGCGGGCCGCATGTGGAACAACTGCTCCAGGGACAGTTCGCCGTGGAAAATATTCCCGCCGATCAGCCCGTACTCCACTTCCATCTCGTGCGGGCCGACGATATCGCGGTGGGTGATCGATCCCTTGAAGCCGGGCGCCACCTCGTCGTAGAGGTCGATCAGCCGGTCGGCGTATGCCTCGAGTTCCTCGGTGTGCGGTTCGCTCGCCCACTCGGACGGCACCCACTGGGTGAACAGCGACATGATGTGCGTGCCATCGGGATTCAGCGTTTTGTCCAGCGTGGTGGGGATGACACTGTCGCTGAACGGCGCCAGCGCGGGTCGCCCGCCTCGGGCGTCCTGGAAGGCCGCCTCGATGAACTCCATGGTGGGGGCCATCTCGACCGAACCGGTGTGGTGCTCAGCCTGCCCGCGACTCGGGTTCGCCGTGAAGTTGGGCAACTCGGCCAGAGCCAGGTTGATCTTCACCACCCCACTGCGGGTTTTCCAGTGCTCGATGTCTTTGACGAAGTCGTCTGGGAGTTCGTGGCGCGGAATCTGATCCAGGAATGCGGTCCGGGGATGCAGTGTGGTCACCACCAGCGGGGCGTGGATCTCATCGCCGTTGTCGAGTGCGACGCCCTGGACGCGGCCGTTGCGCACCAAGACTTTCGATACGCGAGCCTTGGTGCGGATCTCTGTGCCGAAGCTGCGGGCCGAGCGTGCGATGGCGTCAGACACCGCACCCATACCGCCCTCGGGATAACCCCAACTACCCATCTGGCCGTCGCCGACGTCACCGATCGAGTGGTGCGCCATGACATAGGCGGTGCCGGGTTCATACGGACCGGCCCAGGTGCCGATCACGCCGTTGACCGCGAGCGAGCCTTTTATCTGAGGTGACTCAAACCAGTCGTCGAGCAGATCGGCGACACTCATCGTGAGCAGTCGGGTGACGTCCGCGGTACTGCGGACCGTGATATCCCGCTTGCTCCAGGCGAGCTTGGCGAGTTCAGCAAGATCCGACGGACGCCGCGAGCCGACCTTGGGTGGCACCTGCGTCAGCAGCGGTCCGAGGAAATCGCCGAGTCCTTCGAGCCAGGCATTCCACTGCGGATAGGCGTCGGCGTCCTTCTTCGACCACTTGGCAAGCTCGGCATGCGTGCGGGCCGGGTCCTCGTAGATCGTCAGTGATCCGCCTTCGGGGAAGGCCTGGTAGTACGGGCCCATCGGGTGCACCTTGTAGCCATGTCGTTCCAGGTGCAGTTCCCGCGTAATGGTCGGCGGCATCAGGCTCATCACGTATGACAGCCGGGTCACCCGCAGATGCGGAGCGTCTTCCCACGGCGCCTCGGTGGTCGCCGATCCGCCGAGGGATCCGCGCGATTCGAGCACCAGGGTCTTGGCTCCGGAGCGGGCGAGATAGGCGGCCGACACCAACCCGTTGTGGCCGCCTCCGATGACGATGGCATCGTAGGAGTTCGACATAGTGCGCCCCATTTCCGTTGGCCCGAGCGGACATCCTGACTGACTGTTCAATCTAACCGAAGTGTTAGGATTTGAACAAGAGCCAACGCCCATAACGGGGAGGACGACAGGTGGCCGAACCCGCACCGGCAACTGAGAGCAATGAAGCGCGGCGCATCCAAATGTTACGCGCGGCCACTGAACTCATCTGCGAACGTGGCTTTTCCGAGACCCGGATCTCCGATGTGGCCAAGCGTGCAGGTGTGAGTTCGGCCCTGGTGATCTACTACTTCGGAACGCGGGATCGGTTGCTGGTCGATGCGTTGCGTTTTTCGGAAGAAGCGTTCTATGAGGCTGCCGAGGCGATGCTGGCCGAGGTTGCCTCCGTGCGGGAACGTATTTCATTGCTGATCGAGTGGACCTGCATTCCGTCGCGCGACGGTGAGATTCCCGGTGCGTGGGGACTGTGGTTCGACCTGTGGGTGCAGGCCTTCCGGCATGAGGAGGTCAAGGCAGGTCGGGTGGAACGCGATGCCCGGTGGCGCCGGATGATCGCTGACGCGATCGAATCGGATGACCTCCACGGCAGGGTCGACCCGTCGATGTTCGCACTTGAGTTCGCCGCACTGCTCGACGGGTTGTCGATCCAGGTCGCACTGGACGACCCGGAGGTGAATTCGAAGGTCGCCTACGACATCGCGATGCGATTCGCCGAGCGGGAACTCAATCTTCCCGTCGCGGTCCGGCGCACGCGGGCGAAAGCCCATTCGGCTGCCCGCAGTCGGAACCGCTGAGGCGCCTTACTCCTCGTGCCCGGCGGCCGCGGCGGGCACTGATGCCGGACTCGCTCGCAACACCCGGACCGCATCGGGTGCGCACACACAACTCACGACCATGCCCGACGCGTAGCCGACGGACTGCGGTCCGGAGTGATTGGGCACATCGACCACCAGAGCGCTGGACTCGCCGACGTCGACATGTACCTGTGTCGATGCCCCGAGGTACACGACCTCGGTCACGGTGCCGCCGATGACGTTGTAGCCCGCCGGAACTGGATCTTCGGGCTGTTGCACCGTGACTCGTTCGGGCCGGATCACGATAGCGGCCGGTCCGGGTACGCACCCGCTGTCGACTGCCGCGGCGAGCCGTGTGGACATCGCCGAGCACACCGCGGTGCCGCCTGAGGTCTCCAGCACGTGGGCGTCGAAGATATTCGCTGCACCCAGGAATCCTGCGACGTAGGTCGTTGCCGGCGCGGTGTAGATCTCCTGCGGCGGACCGACCTGTTCAACCCGGCCCTCGGCCAAAACCGCGATCTGGTCGCTCATGGTGAGCGCTTCCTCTTGATCGTGGGTGACGTAGACGAAAGTGATGCCGACTTCACGTTGAACCGCGCGCAATTCCAGCTGTAATTGCTTGCGCAGCTTGGCATCCAGTGCCCCGAGTGGCTCGTCGAGAAGCAGCACCCGCGGTCGCAGCACGAGGGCGCGGGCGAGTGCAACCCGCTGCTGCTGGCCGCCGGACAGCTGAGTGGGTTTGCGCTTGGCGAAGTCGTTCATCTGGACGAGGTCGAGAGCGGCGCCGACCCGTTGCTTGGTGTCTGCTTTGGTCGCGTTGTGATAGCGCAACCCGAAGGCGACGTTGTCCCACACGCTCATGAAAGGGAACAGCGCATATGACTGGAACACCGTGTTGACAGGTCGCTTGTGCGGTGGATCCGAGACAACGTCGCGGCCGTCGAGTTCGATACGTCCGGAATCCGGCTGCTCAAAGCCGGCGATCATCCGCAACGTCGTGGTCTTACCGCACCCGGATGCGCCGAGCAGCGAGTAGAACTGTCCCGCCGGGATGTCGAGGTCGATACCGGTGACAGCAGGCACGCCGTCGTAGGCCTTGGCCAGCTTCTCCAGCCGGATCGCGCCGCCGCTCACCCGACCACCCGGCCAGCGGTCAGCCTGCCACCGCTTTGGCCATCCGCGCGAAGTTCGCGGCGAAGCGGTCCACATCGGCATCGTCGTGCTGGACGGACAACAACCATTGTTCGATCTTGCCCCATGGCGGTAGGAAAACTCCGCCGTTGTGCTGCATGAGCCAGTGCAAGTGCCCGATCCCGGTGTCGATCTGCAGGAAATCGCGGAACTCCCGCACCGGCTCGGAGCGGAAGGTCACGCACCCCTTGGCTCCGATGCTGACCACGCGCCAGCCATACCCGTGCTCGGCGATGGTGTCTTCGAGACTGGCCCGCAGCCTGGCGGCGAGTCGATCGAGTTGCGCGTAGCCCGCCGGGTTGAGGACCTCGGAAAGATTGGCCCGGGTTGCGGCCATCGCGAGTGGGTTGCCGTTGAAAGTGCCCACCTGTTCGTAGCGACCGTCGGCGATCGCCGACATGACCGCGGTGGTGCCGCCGATAGCCGCAACCGAGATACCACCGCCCAGGGCCTTGGCGAGGCAGACCATATCGGGTGTCACGCCGGACAGCCCGGTGATTCCGGCCGGCCCCGTGGTGAATCCGGTCTTCACCTCATCGAAAATCAGCAGCGCGCCGGCTGCGTGCAGCAACTCCCGAATCGCGGCGAGGTAGCCGTCGCCGGGGGGGATGATGCCGGCATTCATCATCGCCGGCTCAACGATCATGCCGGCAATCTCACCCGGATGCTCGGCCAGCGCCCGGGCCACCGCCTCGGGGTCATTGAACGGAACGATCACGACCAGATCCGTTATTGCGGAGGGGATTCCACTGTTGCCGGGAACACCGATGGGATGGTCGCGGGGGCCGACCTCGTCGGCTTCCGGCAGGACTGACACCTGGACCGAGTCGTGGTGGCCGTGGTAGCAGCCTTCGACTTTGATGATTTTGTCGCGTCCGGTCACCGCCCGGGCCAGATGTACGGCGTCCATGGTGGCTTCGGTTCCCGAGTTCGCGAAGCGCCACTGCGGCAGGCCGAAGCGGCGCGCCAGTTCGCGGGCGTTCCAGATCGCGTCTTCGGTGGGTTGAGCGAAGTGTGTTCCGCGGCGCACCCGTTCGCTGACCGCGGCGACGATCGCCGGGTGTGCGTGGCCGGCGATGGACGCGCCGTATCCGCCGTGCATGTCGACATACTCGCCGCCGTCGACGTCGTAAATCTTCGACCCTGCGCCGTGGCTCATCCACACCGCCTGCGGCTGCGCGATCTGCCAGTTCGAGGTCGCGCTGCCGGCCAGGTGCTCGCCGGCCTGCGCGATGAGTTCGGTGCTGCGCGGTTGGCGGCGCAGGAACACCTGCTCCTGTTCGGCGATAAGGGCGGCGACGTCGCCCCGGACCGGTCTTTCGATAGCCGGCGATACCACGGGAACCTCCGCTCGATTGCCCTGTCGACCCGGGAGGAGGCGGCACGGACAATTCCTGACTGAGCGTTCAGTCTATGTCAGAGACGCTTCGGCTACAAGCAGGGAAACGCGGGATGATCTAACGACGGGCATCAGCACCCGAAGTGTGCGAGAGTCCAATCACAGAAAATCTTGCGACCTCGGAGGACCGAATGGCAGTTCCCGACCGACCCAGTCCGAGCCGGCGGCAGTTCCTGCAACGCGCTGCGCTCCTGGCGGGAGGCACGCCCGCCCTGATGATGTTCCTTGACGCCTGCGCCAAGGGCGACCAGACGTCGTCGTCGGCCACGAGTATGAAAGTCGCGTCGCCGGATAAACCGGTCACCTGGGATATCGCGAAAGACAATGAGCCGATTGCCGCTGGGCTTGCGCCGGAGAAGGCTGCGACACTGCAGCTGTACAGCTACGCCGACTACGTCTCACCGGATGCCGTCAAGTCGTTCGAGGAGAAGTACGGCACCACCGTTCAGGTCTCAACCTTCAACGACACCGACGAGGCGATCACCAAGATCCGTGCCGGCAGTGTCGATTACGACGTCTTTTTCCCGAGCTACGACCAGATCGGGAAGCTGGTGAACGGAGCGCTGTTGCGACCGCTGAACCACACCTATATCCCCAACATCAAGAACGTCTGGCCGGTATTCACCAACCCGTTCTACGACCAGCAGTGGCGCTACACCACGCCCTACACCGTGTACACGACTGGCATTGGCTGGAACAACACCGTGGTGCCCGCCGATATCGGTGCGCTGAAGAACCCCTATGAGTCACTGTGGGATCCGGCGTACAAGAACAAGACGGCCGTTATCGACGACTGGCACACCGCGATGTCGATGGTCCTACTTAAGCTCGGTATCACCGATGTGAACACCTCCTCTGCGGACAATTTGAAGCAGGTCGGCGAGCAGTTGACCGCACTGGTGGGGGCGACCTCGCCCAAGGTCACGATCACGATGTACACCGATGTGCCCACCGGACAGATCGGGCTGACACAGATGTGGTCCGGCGACATCATCAACGCGCAGAACTACCTGCCAGAGGGTGGCACTGCCGAGGTGCTGCGCTACTGGTTCCCCGCCGACGGAAAAGGGTTGGTGGACAACGATCTGATGGTGATCCTGCGCGGCGGCAAGAACCCGGTGCTGTCCCACCTGTTCATCAACCACATGCTGGAAACCGAATCCGCCAGGCAGAACTTCAAGCAGATCGGCTACCAGCCACCACAGGTGTCGATGAGTCCGGATTCGTTGGTGGCGGATGGTTTTGTTGCGGAGAACATCAAGTCCGCGATCGTTCGGCCCGAGTACTACGACGTCGGCTACCGGATCCTTGAACTCGAGCCCGATAATGACGCGGCGTGGCACAACGTCTGGCGTGCCTTCAAGGCGGGGGGATCCTGACCCGGTGACGCTGACCGGGGTTGCGGCGCGAGCAAAGCCGCAGTCGAAGCGGGCGCGAGGAAGTGCGCTCGGGCCGGCCTTGGCCGTGCCGGGGATCATCTGGCTGCTGCTGTTTTTTCTTGCCCCGCTATATGTGGTGCTGGCTATCGTCTTCGGCCGAACCGACCCGATATTCCGCACCGCCGTGCCGGTGTGGAATCCTCTGCAGTGGAACCCTTCCCAGGTCAACTATGTGCTGAGTCGCATCGCCGGACCCCAGGGTATTTTCGGTCCGGCATTGGTTCGCACCGCAATCTACGTCCTGCTGGCCGGCCTGTTATGTCTGCTGCTGGCCTTCCCTGTCGCCTACTACGTGGCTCGATTGTCCGGCAGATGGAAAGGCCTGTTGCTGGCCGCGTTGATCGCGCCGTTCTGGATCAGCTACATGATGCGCATGCTGGCCTGGGTGAATCTCCTGCAGGACGATGGACTGGTCAACCGGTTGTTCAGCCTGGGCGGATTTTTCGATGTCCGGACGCATTGGTTGACCGGCCAACCGGTGGTGGTTGTGCTCGGTCTGGTCTACGGCTACGTGGCGTACATGATCCTGCCGTTGTATGCCGGGTTGGACCGCCTGCCGCAGTCCACACTCGAGGCGGCCCGCGACCTCGGCGCCAGTCGATTCGCGTCGTTCTGGCGCGTCACCCTGCCGATGTGTCGGCCGACGATTGTGGCCGCGGTTCTACTGACCTGTCTGCCGATGCTCGGCGACTACTTCACCTCCGACATGCTGTCGGCCTCGCCGAAGACCGCGATGGTAGGCAACCTCATCAACGACAGCGTGCAGTCGCCGGGGCAGACCGGTCAGGCCGGCGCGCTGGTGATGCTGGTTCTGCTGGTCGCGGTGGTTCCGATGTTCTATTACGTGCGTGTCACCGCCCGCGGGGA
>JBAXIR010000029.1:0-22178 GCA_037138275.1 Mycobacteriaceae bacterium
CCGTAGTCGCGGATCGTCGGCGCGGTCATCACACCAGCGCGGTATAGGTGGGCTCGTGGCGCTTGATGTAGGCGATCACCCGGTAGGTGACCGGCAACAGGACCACCTCGACGGCCGTCTTGTAGATCCAGCCGAGTGCGGCATAGGTGGCAAAATCGGAGAAGGTGGTGATGCCGATCGCGGACGCGGCGATCCCACAGAACACCAGCGTGTCGCCGAGTTGGCCGGCGAAGGTCGACCCGACCAGCCGGGCCCACAGGTGCTTCTCCCTGGTGCGCTCCTTGATCTTGACGACGGTCCAGGCGTTGATGGTCTGCCCGACGATGAATCCGGCCAAGCCGGCGATGATCAATTGGGTGTAGGCACCGACGACGTTCGCGAAGTGCTCCTGATTAGGGTAGAAGTCTGCCGACGGAAGGTACACCGTGAGCCAGAACGCAAGAGCTGCAAGGGCATTCATTGCAAAACCGAGCAGGATCGCTCGGCGGGTGGCCTTGAAGCCATACACCTCGGCAAGTACGTCGCCGATGATGTAGGTGAGCGGGAATAGGAAAAATCCGCCGTCGGTGATGATCGGTCCGAACGCTACCCCCTTGGTTGCGTTGACGTTGGAGATGATCACCAGCGCGGTGAAGACGGCAACCAGGATCGGGTAGTAGGCGCTGCCGACGCGGGCGAATCCCGGTGCTTCGGGTCCCGTGATGTCGACGTCGGTGCTCATGCTGCCTATCCAAGCACGGTGCCTGTCGTGTTCAGCCCAGCGCCAGCGAAACACCCAGACCGATCATTGTCAGCGCGATCACCCCGTCCAGAACCCGCCACGTCGACGGTTTGGCGAACAGACCGGCAAGCCTGCGCGCACCGAACCCGAGGCCGAAGAACCACACCAGGCTCGCAGCGGCGGCACCGGCGCCGAATCGCCATCGCGCGTCACCCTGCTGGCTGGCCAGCGTTCCGAGCAACACCACGGTGTCGAGGTAGACGTGGGGATTGAGGAAGGTGAGCGCCAAACAGGTCAGCAAAACCGATTTGAGGCTCGCCGGTCCGGCATCACTGGGTGTCAACGTGGTCGGACGGAGCGCGCGGCGCGCGGCCAACAGGCCGTATCCCACGAGAAATACCGCGCCACCGTATCGGGCTACGGTCAGCAATTGTGGGTGGGCGGTGACCAGTGCGCCAACTCCCGCGACGCCCGCGAGGATCAGCACCAGATCCGATAGCGCGCAGAGGATCACTACGGGCAACACGTGTTCGTTGCGGATGCCTTGACGCAGAACGAACGCATTCTGCGCACCGATCGCGACGATCAGGCTAAGCGAGGTCGCGAACCCGAAAAGGACGGGCGTCACGCGGTGGTGATCTGAACCGTGTCGCCCACCCGGATTGTGCCTGTGGTCAGCACGCGCAATGCCGAACCGGCCCGGCCTCGCAACGCCGCCATCGCACCCGGACCGATCCAGTCATCGAGCAGACGGCAGGGCGCCGCATCGCGCACCACTTCGAGGTCGACGTCACCGATCCTTAGCCGGGTACCGGGCTTGGCCGGAATAACCCCGACGTCGACGGTGATATTGCGCCGGGTCGCGTGCGCCTCGACTGCGTGGCCGAGTTCTTCGGCGGCCTGGTCCAGTTCCTCCTGAGACTGCAGGGTGACCTGGCGGCGCCGGGCACCGTGATAGCGGTCCCCGACCAGACCCCGACCGGCTTCAGCGTCGACGGCCTCGACCGGATGAGTCGGAATCCGACTGCCGGGCGCAATGTGGATAGCGACCACTTTCACGGCGCCAAGTGTATTTGCACATCGGGTTCGCCGTGCCGCCTCAGGCGTTCGGGGTTCCGCCACGCAGGTACACCGTAGTGGTGTGGGTGAAGAACTCCCGCGCCGCGCCGCCCTGCTCCTTGGGGCCCAGCCCACTGCGCTTGGCGCCGCCGAACGGCACGTGCGGGTCGGCCCCGGCCGACTCGGAATTGATGTGCAGCACCCCGACATCCACACGGTCGATGGCCTGCAGGGCGCGAGTCAGGTCCTGGGTGAAAACCGCTGCGGACAAACCGAATTCGCTGTCGTTGGCCAGAGCGAAGGCCTCGTCCGCGCTGTCGGCCCGCCGAACCGCCAGTACCGGCCCGAATAGTTCCTCGGTCCAGATGTCGGCGGGTGTGGTCAGCTCCACGATGGTCGGCGCCACAAAGTGACCGTCCGTCAGCGGGCCGTCGTCATAGCCACCACCGCCGGCCAACACCGATGCCCCCTGCGCCCGCGCAGTGTCGATCCCACCGATGATGTCGGTCTGAGCCGCGCGGCTGACGACCGGGCCCATCTGGGTCGCATCGACGCTGGGGTCGCCGACCACCAGGGCGTCGGCCTTCGCGCTCAGCGCCTCGAGAAACCGGTCGGCGATTCCTGCCGTGAGAACCAATCGTGACGTCGCCGTGCACTTCTGGCCGGTTGAGCGGAATGCACCCAGCATCACCTGTTCGACAGCGAGATCGAAGTCGGCGTCGTCAAGGACGACAGCGGCATTCTTCCCACCCATCTCGGCCTGGACCGGCACGCCGCGGGCCGCCGCCGCTCCGGCGATCCGCCTGCCCACTCCGGTCGAGCCGGTGAAAGTGATGGCGTCAATGTCGGCGTGGTTGACCAGGGCGTCGCCGGCAGCGGAGTTGCCGATCAGCAGGTTGAGCACGCCAGGCGGCAGGCCCGCGGTGGTCAGCGCTTCGGCCAGTCGCAGTGCCAACAGTGGGACCGCACTCGCCGGCTTCCACACCACCGTGTTGCCGTACACCAGTGCGGGGGCGATCTTCCAGGCGGGAATCGCGATCGGAAAGTTGAACGGGGTGATCGCCGCGACCACGCCGATGGGTTTGCGGGTCACCAGAATCTGCTCGCCTGCCCGCGGTGAGGAGAAGATCTCGCCGGCCTGCCGGTCGCCCTCGGCGGCGTAGTAGCGCAGGATCTGCGCGGCACGGCCCACCTCGGCGATGCCCTCGGCTTTGGTCTTACCCTCCTCGAGAGTCAGTTCCAGGCCCCACTGGGCCCCGTGCTGCTCAACGACCATCGCCGCGGCCGCCAGTACTGCGCCGCGCTGATGGATCGGCATGGCTGCCCACTCGGCCAGCGCGTCGCGTGCGGCGCCGACGGCCTCGTCGACATCGCCGACGGTCGCCGAATCACCCTCGGCGACAACGATATCGGGCCGGGTCGGGTTGAAGCTCTGCACCCGTGCGCCGCCCCCGGAACGCCATGCGCCGGCGATCAGTTGGCGCAGCGCTACGCCCTCGGCCATCTCAGCGGAACGCGGCGTGACCCGTCAGGGCCCGTCCGATCGAGAGCATGTGCATCTCGGAGGTGCCCTCGTAGGTCAACACCGACTCCAGGTTGTTGGCATGTCGCAACGGCGAGTACTCGAGGGTGATTCCGCTGCCGCCCAACAGGGTTCGGCACTCCCGGGCGATCGCCAGCGCCTCCCGGACATTGTTCAGCTTCGGCGGGGCGGCCGTCACCGTCATGACTTGCCGATTCGGATCAGCTTCTTGTTGACGAACTCGTCGATCCCGAACCGGCCGAGTTCGCGGCCGAACCCGGACCGCTTGACGCCACCGAAAGGCAACTCCACACCGTCGGCGCCGACGAGGTTGACGTAAACCATGCCCGCCTCGATCTTGTCGGCCACCCGCTTGGCCTGTTCGGCGTCGGTGGTGAACACGTACGACCCCAGGCCGAACGGGGTGTCGTTGGCCAACTCCACCGCCTCGTCTTCGCCAGCAGCCTTGTAGACGCACGCCACCGGGCCGAACAGTTCCTCGCGGTAGGACGCCGAGTCGGGGGTCAGGCCGGTCAGCACCCCGGGCGGGAAGTGGGCGCCGTTGCGGTCGCCATTCGACACCAGCGTCGCACCGTCGGCGACGGCGCGGTCGACCTGTTCGCCGAGACGTTTCGCGGCGGCCACCGAGGACAGCGGGGCCAAGTCCCCGGCGGTCTCGAGTACCTTCGCGGTGAACTTCGTCAGGAAGTCATCGTAGATATCGGCGGCGACGATGAAGCGCTTGGCCGCGTTGCACGCCTGCCCGGTGTTCTCGAACCGGCCCGCAACGGCGGCCTCCACGGTGGCGTCGAGATCATTGGTGCTCAGCACGATGAACGGATCGCAGCCACCGAGTTCGAGCACGACCTTCTTGAGGTTGCGGCCGGCGACCTCGGCGACGGCGGCACCGGCACGCTCGGATCCGGTCAGCGATACACCCTGAACCCGAGGGTCGGCGATCGCCTCGGCGATCTGCTCATTGGTGGCGTAGACGTTGACGTAGGCACCCTTGGGGAATCCTGCGTCGTCGTAGATCTTTTGAATGGCCGCGGCCGACTCGGGGCACTGCGGCGCGTGTTTGAGCACGATCGTGTTGCCCAGTGTCAGGTTCGGGCCGGCAAAACGGGCCACCTGGTAGTACGGGTAGTTCCACGGCATGATGCCCAGCAGCACGCCCACCGGTCCGCGCCGGATGATCGCGCTGCCCTCCCCGTCGAGCAGGTCGATCGTCTCGTCGGCGAGGAACTTCTCGGCGTTATCGGCGTAGTACTCGTAGATCGCCGCACTGAAGTCGATCTCGCCGAGTGCGCCGTCGACCGACTTGCCCATCTCCCGGTTGATGATCTCGGCGAGTTCCTGCCTGCGTTCGGAGTGCAATGCGGCGACTTTGCGGATCAGCGCCGCGCGCTGGGCCACCGTGGAGTTTTTCGACCAGTCCCGATAGGCCTGCTGCGCTGAGGCCAGCGCGCCTTCGATCTGCTGATCGGTGGCCGTCGGGTACTCCTGCACCACGTCGCCGGTTGCCGGGTTGACCACTGCGTACAGACTCATGCTTTTGTCCTCTGATCGGTCTTGGAGTTGGCTTTCCTAGGCTGTCATATCCCCGACTCTGCGTACAGATCGTGCAAACGGCGTGAATCGCGATCTGGGCGCAGTCTCGATGACATCAGTGTGCTCCCGACCGCCGGGCGGCGTACGGCCAGGGATTGTTGCGTTCCGGCACCGAACTGGCGCGCGCGGACTTCAGTTGCGTCCGCAGATGGCCCCGAAGCTCGTGCAGATCCTCGTCGGTCCATCGATTGACCGCCTCGGTCGGATCGGCAGTCAGGTCATACAGCTCCCACTGGTCATCGAGCGGGCTGGTCCGGTAGACGTCCCCGCCGGGTCCGTTGGCGGCGTACTGCCGGACACCGGGCTCGGTCCAGGTCGACGGGTCATCGAAGCTGCGGACCAGCTTCCACAGATGTCCCGCACCGCCCGGCACTTCGGCGTCGCCGACGCGAACCACCAGGCCCTCGAAGTTTGCAGCGGTGTGCGCGGGGATCCGGATCCGAAGCGGCGCAGGCGGTTTGGTGGTCACCTTCATCCGCCGGGCAATTCCAGAGGCACCGCTGTCGCCTTCCAGCATGTTGTCGCGAGTCATCAGGTACACCGCGCGGTCCTCGTCGGCGGGACCGCCGTCGACTACCGGCATCAAGTCGCGCCCCGGCAATGGATGGACCTCGGAGAAATCCTCGCGCAGCATCGCCGCGACCGCCTCGACGTCGACGCCGGCTGCACCGAGCAGGGTCGGAACCAGATCGACATGGGAGGTGGGTGCGGTCACGACCCGCGGCGCGGTGGCTCCCGCGCCGATCCGGGCGATCACCAGCGGCACCCGGGTGGCCTCGTCATAGAGGTTGAACCACTTCTGATGCAGGCCGCCGTGCGCGCCCAGCAGATCACCGTGGTCGGAGGTGCGCACCAGAACGGCATCATCGGAACTACTGGTGACAGCGCGCCGGACCCGGTCGATCGGTGAGTCGACCTCCGCGTGCAACCGGTAGTAGAGGTCGCGGTAGCGCTGGCCGTTTCGCTGATAGATCTGCTCCACCGGGCCGGCCGGACCGTAGCCGGAGTAGTAGGCCTCGCGGAACGCGATCTGCGCGGCCGGTTTGGTGCGCAGATCCTCATCGGCGGTCGGTGCCGGCGGAACCGGCGGCGGATCCAGGTGCGACGGCTTCAACGGGCTACGCACAATCCATGCCGGGAACAGCACGATGTCATGGGGGTTGACGAAGCTGGCCACCAACAGGAAGGGCCGTAGAGCTTCCGGCTCGCCGGCGCGGCGGCGGGCATAACGGTCCTCCAGCCAGGCCACCACGCGGTCGGCGATCAGCGGGTCGCGGCGCACGCCCGCGTTGGCGAGCAGAGCGCCGTGCGGTTCGGGGCCCACCCAGCCGGAGAAGCCGAAGTCTGCCAGCGGGTCGGCATCCAGATACCGTTGCACCGCAACGGAATCCACCACGCCGCCGTCGTCGTTGGTCGCCAGCGAGCCACCTGTGGCCGGGTCGTGCAGATCGGCGTGCGAGATGTGCCACTTGCCGTCGTAGTGGGTGTCGTACCCGGCCGCGGTGAACCAGTTGCCCAGGGTCGGCACCTCACCACGGCGCAGCCAGCGCATCCGGGAATCGTCGAACACCTTGCCCATGCCGTCGGTCTGGGTCACACCGTGCAGGTCGGGATACTGACCGGTGAAGATCGTCGGCCGACTGGGCACGCAGGCCAGCGAACCGGTGTAGTGCCGCGTAAAACTGACCCCGTTCTCATCGAACCAGCGCTGGCCCGCCAGTGTCCGCCGACGCCAGGTGCGCACATCGTCGGTCTCATACGGCGGGATCGCGCGTTCCTCGTCGGTCATCACGATGATGACGTCGGGGCGTTCGGTCATCTTCTTTCCTCCACTCGTTGCGACAGCCCGGCCAGCATCACATCGGACTGCTTTGTCATCAATCGGCACATCGCGCGCTCGGCGACCCGCGCCACCGGGTTGGCGCCGATCTCCACCGTGGTGGTGAGGGTGACGGCGGTGAAGCCCGGCGCCGTGGGTACCAGCGTCCACCGGTTGGCCACCCGGTGCAACCGGCGGGTCAGGCCCTCGATGTCGTAACCCAGGGTGGTTGTAGGTGCGCAGTCGGTGACCCGTTCAACCAGGGTGTTGCGCCCGATCTGGACCCGGCGGGAGGTACCGACGGCGACCCCGTCGGCGCCGTGCTGCAGCAGGCAGGAGTGGTCGACGTTGCGTGCCCAGCTACTCAGGGAGCCGAAGTCGGCGAGCACCTCCCACACCGCCTGGGGCGTGGCCGCCATGGTTCGGGTGCTACTGATGGTTGCCACCGCAACAGAATAGGACAGCGCGATACCCCCGTCCCACTGATGGCGCTCACCTAACCTTGGTGGATGCCCATCATCGGTGACCTCGCCTCGGGTGTACTGAACAAGGCTCGTCAGTACACCGAACGCGGGTCCGCGGAACTGCATTACCTACAGAAGATGATCGCCTCCGGCGCGTTCGGGATCGAGGCGCCGCACAACCTGGCTGCCATGGTCGCTGATGTGCGGCG
The DNA here is from genome assembly GCA_037138275.1 of Mycobacteriaceae bacterium. Classification (GTDB taxonomy): domain Bacteria; phylum Actinomycetota; class Actinomycetes; order Mycobacteriales; family Mycobacteriaceae; genus Mycobacterium. The sequence continues at coordinate 7,406 of JBAXIR010000029.1, forward strand.
CTGGGGCGAGGTCGGAATGATTCCGGCGCTCAACGCCCGTCGCGCCCCGAACCGGTTGGCGATCATCGACGACGAAGGGTCGATCACCAACTCCGAACTCAACGACGCCGTCAACGCGGTGGCCAACGGACTGCTGGCCATGGGAGTTCGTGGCGGTGACGGGGTGGGCGTGCTGGCCCGTAACCATCGCTGGTTCTCGATCGCCAACTACGCGTGCGCCCGGGTGGGCGCGCGCACCATCATGCTCAACACCGAGTTCTCCGGACCACAGATCCGCGACGTCTCCGAACGCGAGGGCGCCCGACTGATCATCTACGACGACGAGTACACCGCGGCGGTCTCACTTGCCGAGACCGCATTGGGCAAGTTGCGGGCACTCGGGTCCAACCCGGAGACCGATGAACCGTCGGGCAGCACCGACGAGACCCTCGCCGAACTGATCGCGCGCAGCAGTATCGCGCCCGCTCCCAAGGCCACCAAACGCTCGGCGATCATCATCCTCACCAGTGGCACGACCGGTACGCCCAAGGGTGCCACCCGGCATTCGCCGCCGACGCTGGCCCCGGTGGGCGGCGTCCTGTCCAGCGTCCCGTTCAAGGCCGGCGAGATCACGGCACTGCCCTCGCCGATGTTCCACGCCATCGGTTACCTGCACGCCGCCATCGCCGCGACACTGGGCTCCACGCTGGTGCTGCACCGCCGGTTCAAAGCGGTCAACGTTCTCGAGGACATCTCCATCCGCAAGGCCACTGCCGTCGTGGTGGTTCCGGTGATGTTGTCGCGGATGCTCGATGCTCTGGAAAAGATGGACCCGAAACCGGACCTGTCGTCATTGCGGATCGTGTTCGTCTCCGGATCCCAGCTCGGTGCTGAATTGGCCACCCGGGCGATGAAGGATATCGGCCCGGTGGTCTACAACCTTTATGGCTCAACCGAAGTCGCGTTCGCCACCATCGCCCGGCCGCAGGATCTGAAGAAAAATCCCGCCACGGTCGGCCCGGTGGTCCGAGGTGCCAAGGTCAAGATCCTCGACGACCACGGAAGGGAATTGCCGCAGGGACAGGTCGGGCGGATCTTCGTCGGCACCCCGATGCCGTTCGAGGGCTATACCGGCGGCGGCAACAAGGAGATCATCGACGGCCTGCTGTCCTCCGGCGACGTCGGCTATTTCGACGCTGATGGTCTGCTCTACGTCAGCGGTCGTGACGACGAGATGATCGTCTCGGGTGGGGAGAACGTGTTCCCCGCCGAAGTCGAGGATCTCATCAGCGGACACCCCGACGTCATCGAGGCCACCGCGATTGGTGTCGACGACTCCGACTTCGGCGCGCGCCTGCGGGCGTTCGTCGTCCTGCGCGACGAAGCGACCCTCACCGAGGACGCGATCAAGGAGTACGTCCGTGAGCATCTCGCGCGGTACAAGGTTCCACGCGAGGTCGTCTTCCTGACCGAACTGCCACGCAACCCCACCGGCAAGATCCTCAAACGCGAACTACGCCAGATCGAGATCCACTAACCCCGTCGCGCTCACGCGCGGGGTGTGGCCCGGCTACGGATCGCGGGGCAGTCCCAGCAGGCGCTCGGCGATGATGTTGAGTTGCACCTCGGAGGTGCCGCCGTAGATCGTGGTCGCGCGGCTGGCGAGGAGGTACTCCGCCCACTTGCCCTGCAGCGAATCCTGCTCCCAGATCGCGCCATCGGTGCCGAACGAGGAGACCGCGAACTCGGCGTAGCCCTGACCGGTGCGCATCGAGAGCAGCTTGGAGATCGCCGCCGAGGGCATTGCGTCGCCGCCGGCCAGGGTGAGCAGCGTCGAGCGCATGTTGAGCAGTTTGGCGGCGTGCCCCTCGGCGATCAGCTCTCCGGCGCGGTGGTGGCCAACCTGGTCGAAGCTCCCTGCGCCGACGAACTCGACGAAACGGTTCAGGTTCGGGAGGAATCCGGGCTCATCGCTTCCGATCGAAACACGTTCGGCGGTAAGGGTATTGCGACTGACCTCCCAACCGCGGTCGACCTCGCCGAGCACCATCTCGTCCGGCACGAACACATCGTCGATGTACACGGTGTTGAACAGCGCATTGCCCGTCAGTTCGCGCAGCGGTTTGACCTCCACGCCCTCGCTCTTCATATCGAGCAGGAAGTAGGTGATCCCGTTGTGCTTGGGAGCGCTTGGGTCTGTCCTTGCCAGCAGCGCTCCCCATTGGGAGAACTGCGCCGCGGTGGTCCAGATCTTCTGCCCGGTGATCCGCCAGCCGCCGTCGACCTTGGTGGCTTTGGTGGACAGGCTCGCCAGATCCGATCCCGCGCCGGGCTCGGAGAACAGCTGGCACCAGATCATTTCGCCGCGGAACGTCGGCGGCAGGAAGCGCTGCTTCTGCTCCTCGGTCCCGTAGGTGACGATGGACGGGATCAGCCAGGCGGCGATGCCCATATTGGGTCGTTTGACCCGGCCGGCGGCGAACTCCTGCGCGATGACGATCTGCTCGATTGGTTGAGCTGCGCGGCCCCACGGCTTGGGCAGGTGCGTTTGCACCCACCCGCCCTCGGCGATCGCGGCTGCCCGCTGTTCGCGTGGAATGGCTTTGAGCGCATCGACTTCCGACCGGATCTCACCGCGCAGCTTCTCGGTTGTGGAGTCGAGATCGATCTTGATCTCGCGCATCCCAGTGCTTGTCGCGGTGTCGAATACCCGCTGCGCGTGCGCGGTCGCCTGGCCGAATGCCGCGACCAGGGCCAGCGTGCGCCGGTAGTACACGTTGGTGTCGTGCTCCCAGGTGAAACCGATGCCGCCATGCACCTGGATGCAGTCCTGCGCGCAATGCTGCGCGGCCACCGGTGCCAGCGTCGCGGCCACGGCGGCCGCGAACTCGTAGGCGGTTGCTTCGTTGTCCCAACCCTGACCCGCTGCTTCATCGAGAGCGCGGGCGGCATCCCAGACGGCCGCGGTGGCGCGCTCGGTGGTGGCGATCATCCCGGCGCATTTGTGCTTGATCGCCTGGAATTGGCCGATCGGCCGACCGAACTGCTCACGGATCTTGGCGTACTCCGAGGCGGTGTCGGTGGCCCACCGGGCGATTCCGACAGCCTCCGCCGAGAGCAGCGTGGTGATGATCGCCCGGCCTGCAGCCGGTGACAGATTCGACAGCAGCGCGTCGGTTCCGATCTCGATGCCGTTGGCCCGCACGTGCGCGACCGGGTGCAGTGGGTCCACCGAACGCAGGACTTCGATCTCCACGGCTCCGGTCTTCATGTGGGAAGCGTCGATTACCGCCCACTCGATTCCGCTGTCGAGGGCGACCGGCAGCACCAGGATCTCGGCCTGCGCGGCGCCCGGAACCGAGCGGGCTTCGCCGCGGATCGTGAGGGTGTCGCCGTTCCGGGCGGCGGTCAACTCGGACTCCAGCGCGTAGGCGGCGATGGTTTCCCCGGCCGCCAGCCCGCGCAGCACCGCGGCGTCTTGGTCGTGCGCCGAGATCAGTGCACTGGCGATCGCAGACCCGACGAACGGACCCGGCGCGGCCGCGTAACCGAACTCGGCGATAACGACCGCCAGTTCCAGTAGCCCGGCGCCCTGTCCATCCACCGACTCCGAGAGATGCAGGCCCTGCAGGCCCTGCTCGACGGCGCCGCGCCAGTACACCGGCGGGTTCTGCACCGGTGCCTCAAGGGCGGCGTGCAGGACTTCCGGTGGAGCCACCTTCTCGAGCAGATTCTTGACTGATCTCGATAGTTCGACGTGCTCGGATTCGATCGCGATGGGCATGCTCGATCGCCTTCCCTGGGTGCGAATGGCCAGACTTACCTGACCGGTGGATTGGGACCGAGGGTACTCCCCGCGGAGGCGTCCGGATCGGGGGTCTCGGCCGGTGGAATCGCGCCGTCGCGCTTACAATGCGGGTGAACGAGGAGGCACCCGTCGTGATCCGGCCGTACAGCAACCCCGATGCCGAGTTTGGGCTCGGCGGAACACGGACCTGAGTTGCGCACTAACCCTGTAGAGCGGCCGGTCAGCGAGTCGGCGGTCACGCCCGCCCGCCGGCCCGGTCGGCGGTGGTTGCCGCGGCCCGCCGGGTTCGATGACGGGATGATGGGGATCGCCCTGCTCGCGGGCGCGGCGAACGTGATCATGCAACTGGCCCGTCCCGGCGTCGGATACGGCGTGCTGGAGAGCCGGGTCGAAAGTGGACGTGTCGATCGGCACCCGATTAAAAGGGCGCGAACCACATTCACCTATCTCGCGGTCGCCACCCGCGGCACCGAGCAGCAACAGCAGGCTTTCCGCCGGGCGGTCAATCGTGCTCACGCCCAGGTGTTTTCGACCGACGACAGTCCGGTGCGCTACAACGCATTCGACCGCGATCTCCAATTGTGGGTGGGCGCCTGCCTCTACAAGGGAGGTGTCGACGTCTACCGGACCTTCGTCGGCGAAATGGATGACGCGTCGGCGGATCGGCACTATCAGGACGGGATGGCTCTGGCCACCATGCTTCAGGTGCCCGAGGAGATGTGGCCCGCTGACCGGCCGGCCTTCGACCGGTACTGGCAGGAGTCACTGGAGAAGGTTCACATCGACGACACCGTGCGTGACTACCTGTATCCGATCGCGGTGTCGCGGATTAAGGGCGTCCGCCTGCCCGGTCGGGTCCAGCAGTTCAATGAGAGTGTGGCACTGCTGATCACGACGGGCTTCCTGCCGCAGCGGTTTCGCGACGAGATGCACCTGGACTGGAACCCGGTCAAGCAGCGTGAGTTCGACCGGCTGATGTCCGGAATCCGGATGGCCAACAACCTGTCACCACGATTCGTTCGGGCATTTCCGTTCAATGTCCTGCTGCACGATCTGGATTGGCGCATCCGGACCGGCCGCCCCCCGGTGTGATGATGCCCGGTGTGATGGCCGGCGCGGTCAGGGGATAACCGCACCCTGATCCTCGGCGTCGCCGGGGGCGATGATCCGCCTGGAGGCAACCGGTTTTCCCTCCACCCTCTTGATGACCGGTGCAAGCGGGGGTGCGGTCAGCCGGCCCTGGACGGGTGTTCCGTTGCGCACCTGCGGAACCGAAATCCGTTTGGTGTCTGCTTTGGCATCCTTGTCCGCGCCACCGGTACCTGTCATCGCGCCGGGGGGAACCATCGGCACACCGGCCATACCGGCGCCCGCCGGCGTGGGGGCAGGCGCGGTGTTCGGCAGTGATGTCGGGACAGCCGGCGCCGACGCCGGTGCCGTACTGGCCGACGGAACCGGCGGCGGGCCGAGCAGGCCGGTCGGGATGGTGCCGGTGATCGGAACGCTGCCACCTCCCGGAGTGGCCCCACCGTAGCCGCCGCCACCGAACCCGCCGCCGCCGAAGCCACCGCCGTCACCGCCGAGACCGGCGTCGGAGAGTGCGGGAGTATCTGCGGAGAATTCGTCGATCGGCAACGCGTCGAGCGCACCCGGGTCGTCGATCTGGAGATCGGATACACCCTCGCCCCGGTAGGCCCCCATCCCGGTCTGGAAGGCAGCCTGGGCGAGCTGTTGCGGAATCTGACCCAGTGGCGCGAGTGCCCCGCCCAGCGCACCGGTAACTGCGCCGGCAATGCCGGAAATCAACTGGGGGAGCTGCTGAACCAATTGAGCCGTTTGATCCTGTGCCGCAACACTGTTCACCTCAGCTGCAGCTTGCTCATCCTGGGTGGTGAATGCCTCTGCGGCCGCGATCGCCTGGGCATCGCGCTCGGCTTGGGCGTCGATGCTGTCAGCGCTGTCCTGCGGGTCATCGGCATTGGCCGCCAGCCCCAGGATCCGCAGCAATTGTTCAGTGGGGGACATGCCCGCCGCCAGGGGATCCGAGGCGATGGTCGGCGGCGCCAGATTCTGCACCGCGGACTGACGGTACTGATCCGCATCGGCGTCGAGTCGGTCGCCGGTCATCGGCCCTGAAACCAGGCGAAGTGATAGTTGGCACGCATCGCGTCGTTGTCGACTAGCGCGTCGACGGTCGCCAACAACTGCCAATCACCGAGGGCATCATCGTGGACGTCGTCGGGATAGCCGTCCACCACGCACCGGGCCACCGCATCGAGGTGATCGCGCAGCAGGCCGATTTCAGATTCCAGACAACCGGTGTGTGCCATGGCCGCCCTGGCCACGGTGTGCGCCTGCCGCGGCAGGCCCTCGCGCCACCTGGTTGCGCGTGACAGTTCCCAGCCGAAGTCGTCGACCGGCGTGGTGCGCCGGGCCTGACTCGACAGCGGCACCGGATCCGCCTCGTCGGCCACGGCGACGACACCACCGGGTTCGTAGCCGGCAGTCAACACAGCATCGACGAGCAGGGAAGTGATGTCACCGGTGCGGCGGCCCGGTTCCAGCAGCACGACTTCGGTCGGGATCTCGACGTGCGGAGGAATCCACCCGCCCGCCAGATCAGTGACCAGAACCGTGCTGCCGTCCTCGCGATCACCAACCGCCCACCGCAACCGGGGTTCCTGGCGCGCCACCGCGGCCAACAGACGGCGTAGTCGGGACTCGGCGACCGCACCCGCTGTCGCGACGGCCACCTCCGTCGCGCTCACCCCACCACCGGTGGTCGGAGAGGGCACGGGCGCGGCGGCGGACTGCTGACGAACCACCGACGCGTGGGCGAGAGCTGCTGTGGCCATTGTCACCGGTGCCGATACCGGCGCCGCGGCGACGGCGGACGGGCCCGGCACGCCGGCCTTCATCGTCGGCCGGAGGTCGGCCGCGTAACCCGGCAATGGTCGGGCCGGAGTCACATGGGTCCCTGTGACAGCAGGCGCCGGGGATAGCAGTGCCGCCGCACCGACGGTGCTGTCCGGTTCTGCGGCAACGACTTCCGCCGAAACGCCGCCATCGAGTGCGGTCGGAACCGCGTGCGTTGGCGGAATATCCGGCAGCGGTGTTGGCGACGCAGTGGGTAGGCCCATGGGCTGTTCGGTGGTGGGTGACTGGATCGCACTGATCGCGCCGGACGTGAGGGCCCCGACGCCCGCCGACAGCGGCGCACCCGCGGAGGTGCCGGTGGTGAAACTCTCCGCAAGCAAATCCGGGGACAGTGCAGCGTCGGCGCCCGAGGACGTACCGGCAAGCGCTGGAGCCGATACTCCCGTCGCCGCGGTCATCATCCGGCTGACTTCGGAATGGATGAGTTCAGCATTCGGCGTACCGAAGGAATGGTCCAGATCCACGCCGTGCAGACGGGCCAGACTCCGAGCCGACGCGGTGCCGTTCCCGGCCGCCAGCACCGTGTGAATCGCGTCGCGCAGCTTGGCGCAACACGATGCGGCTCGGGCGTTGGCCTGCTCCTGCGCGGTGGTCACCGTCTGCACGATTGCGCTGATCTTTTGTGGCGCAGTGCTATTCGTGTCCAGTACTCGGCGAATTTCTGAGTTGCCGTCGGCGGCGATCGACTCCAGGTCTGATCGCAATGCGGTGATCCACTCGGCGGCGACGGTATAGGACTGCCCTTTGGCAATGTTGCGCGCAGCGATGTCCCGCGCTCGGGATTCACCGAGGCCGAATGACCGACGTGTGCTCTCGGCCGTGAGCCCCTCCTGGCCGGCTAGCGCTCCGGTCCGAACCGATCGCAGGTCGTCGGCGTAGCCGTCATAGGCGACGCCCAGCGCGGCCCGGTCGGTGGCGGCGGCGCGCAGGATTGCCAGCGACGGCGAACCCGGCCACTGATGGCCGACCAGCAATGAGGACCACTCCCCGCTCGGCAGATCCGGCATGGCCCGGATCGTAACGGCGCATCCGGCGGCCCGGTATTCACCACGAAACCCCTTCTGCCAGCATCGACTGCGACTGTGGCCGAACCTTTACTTGACCCCTACCGGGGCGTCCCGCAACCATGAGGGCATGCGTCGAATCCTGGTATCGGTGGGTGCCGCCGTCAGTGCGGCATTTCTCGCCGTCGCATCGGCACCGCCGGGCGCGGCACAGCCGCCGTGGTTCGCCACCAACGTCGGCGAGGCGACGCAGGTGCTGTCCGTCGTCAGCACGGGTGGCTCCACCGCCAAGATTGATGTCTGGCAGCGCGGCGCCACCGGATGGCAACCCGTGGGCACCGGTATCCCGGCTCACGTCGGCGCCAACGGGATGGTGGCCCAGTCCCACGACGGCAACATGGCCACCCCGATGGGGGTGTTCAGCCTGGACTTCGCGTTCGGCACTCAGCCCAACCCTGGCGGCGGGTTGAAGTATGTCCAGGTGACGCCGGACTACTGGTGGTCCAGTGAAGGCGCGACCTACAACACCATGCAGGTATGCAAGAAGGCCGACTGCACGTTCGACACCTCCCCGGCCAGTGGCACCGAGAACCTGTACATCCCGCAGTACGCGCACGCCATCGTGATGGGCGTGAACAAGGAACGGATCCCGGGCAACGGCGGCGCGTTCTTCGTACACACCACCGACGGGGGGCCGACCGCGGGTTGCGTATCCCTGGATGACGACACCCTGGTCAAGATCATCCGCTGGTTACAACCCGGCGCGGTGATCGCGATCGCGCAGTAGCTGGGCCGGCGCTCAGGGCAGGCTCAGGCCATTGCTGAGCCCGGCCGCACCTTGAAATTCAACCCCTCCACGGATTGCGACACGTCATAGGTGCGGTCGTATCCGGTCGCACAGATCTTCCAGCCGTCGGGCGTCTTGCGGTAGCGGTCGTGGTAGAAGCCCGCGCCGAACAGCATGAAGTTGTACTCCGGCACAATCACGCGGTCCTGCAGGTACCAGGTGGCCTCGGCCTGATCGCCATCGACGGTGATTTCGGGGTGGGTCACCCGGTGTTCGGTGATCACGCCGGCCGGCATTGAAGTGCGCATGTACTCCACCAGGTCCGTGCGATTGGTGAAGTGGTGCTCCTTGCCCAGCGAGGACCCGTAGTCGCCGATGATGTCCTCGGTCAGGGTGTCTTCGAAGTCGTCCCAGTGCTTGGTATCCAGAGCCCGAAGGTACCGGTACTTCACCCGTTTGATTGCCTCGATCGCGTCCGCATCAGCCATGCCCGACATTGCAACACACCAGTCCGGTCTGGACTAGGTTTTGACGAGTGAGCCAATCCCAGTGTCGTTTCTCGGCGTTGACCCGTGCCGAGCTAGCCATTCTGGTGCCCGAACTCTTGCTGATCGGACAGCTGATCGACCGCTCCGGAATGGCTTGGTGTATCCAGTCTTTCGGACGCTCGGAGATGCTGCAGATCGCGATCGAGGAGTGGGCCGGCGCCAGCCCCCTCTACACCCGGCGCATGCAGAAGGCCCTGCGCTACGAGGGCGATGACATCATCACCATCTTCAAGGGTCTGCAGTTCGACATCGGTGCGCCGCCGCAGTTCATGGATTTCCGCTACACCGTGCATGACCGGTGGCACGGCGAATTCCACCTCGACCACTGCGGTGCCCTGCTCGACGTGGAACCGATGGGCCCGGATTACGTGCAGGGCATGTGTCATGACATCGAGGACCCCACCTTTGACGCCACTGCGGTGGCCACCAACCCACGAGCGCAGGTGCGGCCGATCCATCGGCCTCCGCGCGCGCCGTCCGACCGGACGCCGCATTGCGCGTGGACGGTCATCATCGACGAGTCCTACCCGGAGGCGAAGAGCATCCCGGCACTGGACATCGTCGCGCGCACCAAAGCGGCCACCTGGGAACTGGCACCGATCGATCTTGATGACGATGGCAACGCCGACTATTCCGGACCGCTGTTGTCCGACATTGACTTCCGCGCATTCTCCCACTCGGCTCTGGTGCGCATCGCCGACGAGGTATGCCTGCAGATGCACCTGCTGAACCTCTCGTTCGGTATCGCCGTGCGGGCGCGGGCGGGTGACAACGCCGAACTGGCCACCTCGATTTGCACCAAGCAACTCACCGGTATCGCGGGGGTGGCGGCCGAACGGATCCGGCGGGCACTGAAGCTGCCCGCCGACGTCGACGGCCTGACCGAGGTGCTGCGGCTGCATCCGCTGCTCAATCCCGCGGGCTACGTGATCGCGGACATCGACGGCGGCAGACTGCAGGTCCATCCGGCACCGGCGCACGACGACGGCGCCTGGATCTCGCTGTGTTCCCCGGCCTCGGCCGAGCCGCTACAGGCCATAGCGACGGCCGTCGACCCACACCTGGTGGTTCGGATCACCGGTTCCGATACCGACTGGACCGCCGAGTTCGAGCGCACCGACACCCCGGTCAAGGATTCCCCGGAGGTTCAGGTGACCAAGTTCAGCCTTGGCGCCACCTTCGAATTCGAACCGCGTCGCTCGCTGCCGCTGTCGGTGCTGTAGTCGGCTGCCATCACGGCAGGATGGAAAACCGCCCGCCGCCGATCGGCCGGAGGACCTCGAATTGCCGCCGGTCGAGGGTGAGGATTGTCGTCGTGCGGTGCTGGTCTGCCAGGACGACGGTTGAGGCATCCGCCAGCCCGATGTCCTGATCGCGATACTTCTCGATGACCGCCGTGGCACGCTCCAGATTGCCCGCATCGAAATCGGCCAAATGCCATGCTCCGCTTGACAGTTCACGCAAGACCGCTAGCTCCGCATCCACCCCGATGCGCGTAGCGACAAGATAGTCGAGTTCGGCCACGACATACGGTGAGACGACGAGAACACCGTCGGCATGCTCGTCGATGACCCGGGCTACGTCGCCATGGTCGGGTTCGCGGGCATTGAAGTAGGCGAGCAGGGCACTGGTATCGACGATCACCTCTCGCCGAAGCCCTCCAGTAGCTCTTCGCTGCGTTGGGCTATCGCCTCGGCACTGGAGTAGAGACCCCCCCTGGGTCGCGGTTTCGCGTTGCCCACCCCGGCGCGAATCGACTCCCGGATGACATCTGCCTCGGACACCCCGCGCTGCCGCGCGGCGTTCTTCACCGCTGCTTTGAGGTCACGCGGCAGGTAGACCGTCGTCTTCTCCATCTCCACCGGAGTATGGTACCACCGGTAGCACCATACTGCCGAGCACGGCAATGCCGGTAAGTAGGCATCATGATGCAAGTCGCTTATCATCAATCTCATGCGGACAACGGTGGTGATCGACAGCGATGTCGCCGGTGAGATCGAACGTCTTCGTCGCGAAGGGATGGGCCTCAGCGAGGCCCTGAATCTGCTGGCGCGCAGAGGGATGACCAGGGGGCCATCATCGGAGAAGGTCGAGTACAAGCATCGGACCTCGCGCATCGGCCTGAAGGTGGACGTCACGAACATCGCCGACGTGCTCGACCTGCTCGACGATGATCGTTGACGCCAACCTGCTGCTGTATGCAGTGGATGAGAACAGTACTCACAACGCCGCCGCCGCATCCTGGCTAGAAGACGTTCTTGCCGGCGACAGCCGAGTTGGGTTGCCCTGGCAGACGATCGGCGCATTCCTCCGAATCGCCACCCATCCACGAGTCGCTGAGAGTCCATTGTCCGGCCCCGACGCGTGGAGATATGTAGCGGAGTGGCTTGCAGTCCCCGTGGTGTGGATCCCACCCGCGACCGAGACCACAGCACGGGTCTACGAGCGACTGTGCGAGCAAGTCGACATCACGGGCAATTTGGTGCCAGATGCGCAACTGGCCGCTCTCGCGGTCGAACACGGAGTCGTACTAGCTTCTGCGGATACGGATTTCATGCGGTTTCCCGGACTTCGCTGGGTGAATCCGCTAAGAGGTTTCGCTGCCAGCTAATCGCCGGGCATCGACACGGGCAGCAAACTCGGCGCACACTGTTGGGTATGGACAACAACGGGCCGTTCGGCTTCAATCCCGAGGATTTCGACCGGGTCGCGCGTGAGGCGGGTGAAGGCCTCCGTGACGCCTTCGGCCGCATCTTCACCAACTCCCCGCAGGGGGCGGGTTTCGGAATGCTGTTCGACCAGTTCGTGCGGCCCACTCCGCGTCCACGTCCGCAGCCCGAGACCGCAGGAGAGGCCGGCGACGGTGTCTGGGCGATCTACATATCCGACGGCGCCGGCAAGGCTCACGTCGAGCAGGTTTACCAGACCGAACTCGACGCCCTGCGCGCTAATAAGCTCAACACCGACCCGAATCGCAACGTTCGGTTCCTGCCCTACGGAATCGACATCAGCGTGCTCGACGCCGCCCTGGATACCGACGAGGACGACGCGACGTCCGAGTAGTTATAGCGGGTGGTGGCAGGCGACCGCGTGCCCGGCATCGGTGAACAACAGCGGCTCGTCGCGACGGCAGATGTCGGTGGCCGACGCACATCGGGTGTGAAAGCGGCATCCTGGCGGGGGGTCGATCGGGCTTGGTACGTCACCCTCTAGTGTGATGCGTTGCCGCGCAGCGTTTTTGCGCGGATCGGGGATCGGCACCGCCGACAGCAATGCATGCGTGTAGGGATGTCGCGGGCTCGCGTACAGCGACGCCGAATCCGATTCCTCCACGATCTTTCCCAGATACATCACCGCGACGCGGTCGGAGACGTGGCGCACCACCCCGAGATCGTGGGCGACGAACACATACGCCATCCCGAACTCGCGTTGCAGATCCTCAAGCAGGTTGATGATCTGGGCCTGCACCGACACGTCGAGTGCCGACACCGGTTCGTCGGCGATGATCAGCCGCGGTTGCAGGGCCAACGCCCGGGCGATGCCGATGCGTTGGCGCTGCCCGCCGGAGAACTCGTGGGGATAGCGGTTGTAATGCTCGGCTTGCAGACCGACCCGGTCCAGCAGTTCCTGAACCCGCCGCTTGACGTCGGTGCCGTCAGCCAGACCGTGGAACTGCATCGGGTCGCCGATGATCTGGCCGACGCGTTTGCGCGGATTCAGCGAGGCGAACGGATCCTGAAAGATCATCTGCATCTGCTGGCGCAAGGGGCGCAACTGGCGTGGGGAGCGGCCCACCAACTCCTGGCCGTCGAAGCGCACCGAACCGGATGTGGGTGCGATCAACTGGAGAATCGCCCGGCACAGAGTCGACTTGCCGCATCCGGATTCACCCACCAGGCCCAGCGTCTCTCCTTCGCGCACGGTGAGGCTGACCCCGTCGACGGCACCTACCCGCCCCACCTCCCGGTCGATCAGCACGCCGGAGGTGATCGGGAAGTTCTTGACCAGGTCGGTGACCTCCAGCAGTGGTGCCTCGCTCATCGGCTGCCTGCCGTGACATCTTCGGGCAGCCAACATCGGTCCAGATGACCTCCGTCAGAGCGCGACCTCAACGGCGGCGGCTGGGCGCAGTCGTCGAAGACGTACGCGCATCGGGCGGCGAATCGGCAGCCGGTCGGCGGATCCAGCAGTGACGGCGGATGGCCGGGGATCTGCGTCAGCCGTTCGGGCCGCGGCTCGTCCGGGCGCGGGATCGAGCCGAGCAGACCCCAGGTGTAGGGGTGCCGAGGTTGGTAAAACAGCTCCTCCAGCGGCGCCTCCTCGACGATCTGGCCGGCATACATCACCACCACTGTGTCGGCGATCTCGGCGACCACGCCAAGATCGTGGGTGATCAGCACGACGGCGGTGTTCTTCTCGCGGTTCAGCGAGCGCAGCAGGCCCAGGATCTGGGCCTGGATCGTCACGTCGAGTGCGGTGGTGGGCTCATCGGCGATCAGCACCTCGGGTTCCAGGGCCAGCGCCATGGCGATCATCACCCGCTGGCGCATGCCGCCGGAGAATTCGTGCGGATAGTCCCGCACCCTGCGCTCAGGGTTGGGAATACCCACCGATCGCAGTAACTCCACGGCGCGCGCCACCGCGTCCTTCTTCGACACCTGGCGATGGGCGCGGATCATCTCCGCGATCTGGTCGCCCACCCGGTACACCGGGTTCAGTGACGTCATCGGGTCCTGGAAGATCATCGCGATGTGTTCGCCACGCAGGCAGCGCAACTCGTCGTCGGGCAGTTGGGTCAGGTCGCGGCCGCCGAACGTCACCGAGCCACTGATCGTGGTGTTGGGGGAGCGGGTCAGACCCATCAACGTCTGCGCCGTGACGCTCTTTCCGCAGCCCGACTCTCCCACGATGGCGACGACCTCTCCGGCCTCCACGTCGAAGGACACGCGATCGACGGCGTGCACCACGCCGCCGTCAGTGGCGAAGTCGACCCGCAGGTCGGAAACGCTGAGAATCGGGCTCATACCGGCGCCTCCTCGCCCAGTCGGATCCGTGGATCCAGGAATGCGTAGAGGATGTCGACGACGCCGTTGAACAACACGATGAAGAACGCACCGAACATCGTCACCGCCATCAGTGGCGGGAGGTCAAGTTTCCCGATCGCCTGGCCGGCGTAGAGGCCCACGCCGTTGAGATTGAACACCGTCTCGGTGAGGATGGTGCCGCCGCCCACCACGGCACCGAAGTCGAGACCGAACAACGTGACGATTGGAATCATGGAGTTACGCAACACATGCCGCAGCCGAACCTGCCGTTCGCTGATGCCCTTGGCGCGCGCGGTGCGCACATAATCCTCATTCATCACGTCGAGCATGTTGGACCGCAGCACCCTGCTGTAGAAGCCCACATAGAGCACCGCCAGGGTGATCCACGGCAGGATCAGGTGATAGAGCCACTGCGTTGGGCTCTGCGTCAGCGGCACATAGCTCCCGGTGGGGAATATCGGAACTTTGAAGCTGAAGTAGTAAAGCAGGATTGCGGCCAACCAGAACACCGGCAGCGAGATTCCGACCAGGGCCAGCACGGTCAGTGTCCGGTCGGTGAAACTTCCCGGGCGTACGGCGCTGAGGTAGCCGAACCAGATCGCCAGCGCCATCCACAGCAGCGCGGCACCGAGACACAGCGACAGCGTCACCGGCAGGCCACTGAT
>JBAXIR010000030.1:0-22025 GCA_037138275.1 Mycobacteriaceae bacterium
CCCGAAGTCCCCACCCCCGTCGCCGTAATCGCCGCCGGCGGCATCCATGCCCTGGTCGTAACCCGCGTCGAAGCCCTGATCGAACCCGGAGCCGTAACCGCTCTCGAAGCCCGACGCGCCGTAGCCCACGCCGTGCATTCCGGAGAACATCGCGTCGAACAGCAGCACCGAACCCATGGTCCAGGCACCGGTGCGCAGGGCCGACCGCCACCACGGCTCGGAGTACCAGCCCGCGGGCACCGGCCGGCCGGCGACCCGGCCGCCCGGGTAGTAGTTCGGAGTGCGCGGGGTCGGGCCGGGGGAAGCCTCGATCTCGCGTCCCTCGAATTGGACCCGACGGTCCTCGGTGACAGCACCGGCCGCCTTCTGTCCCGCCATCGACTCCAACTCCGGACCCGGGTCCATACCCATCGCGGTGCGCGCGGCACGCACGTAATAGAGCCCCTCAATGGCGCTCTCCTTGGCCAACAGGGCCTGCTTGGCCGTGGTTGCCTGCTCGATCTGCGAGGAGGCCGCGGTGAACCGCTCGGAGGCGTCGGCAAGTGCCTGCTGGGACGCCGGGTCGGTGCCGGTGAGATTGAGCACCTGGCCGCCGAGGCGTTCGATGACGCGGCGGGCGTCGGCCTTGGCGTCGGCCAGGCTGGCCGCGGTGCGATTACCCGACGAACGTGATGAAACCCGGACGGCCAGGAAGGTGGCCCCGACGACGGAGATGATGAGGAGGAGTAGGCCAGTGTTCATGGCAGCCACCCTACCGAAGCCTCCTGGCGGGGCAGGGTTAAAAAGTCGTCCTCAGCACTCGACGCCGAGTGCGCGGTAGACCTCATTGCTCAGGGCGGTGCTGCGGGGGTCGGCATTGCATTTGGTGGCGTCGAAGTGATTCATCACATAGGCGTACCCGATGCGGTTCTCGAGGTCGACGAACCCGTAGGAGCCACCCGATCCACCGTGGCCGAAACTGCGCAGATTCGGACCCGCCACCCCGCGCTGGTTGAGCATGTAGCCCAGACCCCAGCCGTGGTCGGCCACCCGGGGCCCGAGAACGACGTCGGGGTCGAATCCGCCCTGGGAAACCCGGACCTTCTCAAGGTGGTTGGCGGTCAGGATCTTCTCCTGCGCCAGGCCGTTGTAGAAGCTGGCCATGCCCAGGGCCGAGACGTGGCCGTTGGTGCCGGGGAATTCGGCTGCGCGCCAACGGCTTAGCTCATTGCACGCCAACTCGTCGTCGGGCACGAAGCCCACCGCGATAGACAGTCCTGCCATCGGGTGCTCATCAAGTGACCCCGGGTCGGCGGGTGCCTGGCCGCCGCCCAGCACATCGCGGATATGCGGTTTGTTGACCATCTCCGCGCAGCGGTGGTGTTCGGCTGCGGGCAGGCCGATGTGTACATCGATGCCCATCGGTTCGGCGATCTCGGTACGCAGGTACTGGCCGATCGTGCGGCCGGTGGCCCGGCGCACCACCTCGCCGAGGATGAAGCCGAAACTCACCATGTGGTAGCCCTGCGCGGTTCCGGGTTCCCACCATGGCTCGGCGGCGGCCAGACGTTCGCAGACCAGGCCCCAGTCTGCGGTCTGGCTCCAGTGCATCCGGGTGCGGGGCGCGATCACCCCGGAGCGGTGACTTAGCACGGAGGCGACGCTCACGTCAGCCTTGCCGGCAGCAGCGAATTCCGGCCAGTAGTGCGCCACTGGCGCTTCCAGGTCGATCTCACCGCGGTCGGCGAGCAGATGCACGCAGGTACTCGTCAGGCCCTTGGTGCCGGAGTAGACACTGGCGAGCGTGTCCTCCCGCCAGTGTCGCCGCCGGCGGGCATCGGCATAGCCGCCCCACAGGTTGACCACGAGGTCGCCGTCCACCCAGACCGCGACGGCGGCGCCGACGTCACCCCGGGTGGTGAAATTGTTCTCGAACTCGGCGCGTACCGCGTCGAACTTGCCGGCGCAGGTGCCGCCGATGGGGGGAGTCTGGCCGCTCAACGCGCCTCCTGCCGAGAACGCCCGGTCGGGCGAGGGAACGAACCCTGAATCTACGGACGCAACGGCACCGAAAGAATGCGGCGAACCCAATCGCGGCCGAACCGCGATCGTGTCGTTACCAGGGCCGATGACGACCGCGCTGGGTCATCACCGGGCACGGAGCGGGCGACGGGAATCGAACCCGCGTAGCTAGTTTGGAAGACTAGGGCTCTACCATTGAGCTACGCCCGCGTGCTTGCGCGAGCCAAATGTACCGGCGTCGGTCGGTTCCAATCCAGTCGGACCGATAAGGCCTCGCTGAGGTCGATGCTGAGGTCGATGCTGAGGTCGATTCGGAGCAACCGGTTGTGAGCCGTAGGATTCGGGCGCGAGAAGCACTGCAGCGGGGTGTAGCGCAGCTTGGTAGCGCATCCGCTTTGGGAGCGGAAGGCCGCAGGTTCAAATCCTGTCACCCCGACACGTCCACCGCCGCATACGTTAAAAGAACGGGAGTACCAGCGTGAAAAGCACCGTCGAGAGACTGACCCCCACCCGGGTTCGCATCAGTGTGGAGGTGCCGTTCGCCGAACTCCAGGGCGATTTCGACCGCGCCTACAAGCAACTCGCGCAGCAGGTGCGGCTGCCCGGATTCCGACCCGGCAAGGCTCCGGCCAAGTTGCTCGAGGCCAGGGTCGGTCGCGGTGCAGTGCTGGAGCAGGTGGTCAACGACGCGTTGCCGGCCCGCTACAGCGAAGCGGTGACCACCGAGGAGCTTCGACCGCTGGGCCAGCCGGAGATCGAGGTCACCAAGATCGAAGACGGCGAGGAGTTGACCTTCACCGCCGAGGTCGACGTTCGTCCCGACATCGACCTGCCCGACCTGAGCGAACTCAAGATCTCGGTGGATCCGATCGTGGTCGCCGATGACGAGGTCGAAGCGGAACTCGCCGGCCTGCGCGCCCGGTTCGGCACCCTCAAAGGTGTCGAGCGTCCCGCCGAGACCGGTGACTTCGTCTCGATCGATCTGTCGGCATCCGTGGACGGCGAGGACGTCCCGGACGGCAAGACCGAGGGGCTCTCGCATGAGATCGGCTCCGGCCAATTGATCGAGGGCCTCGATGAGGCGATCGTCGGGCTCTCCGATGGCGAGTCCGCGGTGTTCACCACCAAGCTGCTCGCCGGTGAGCACGCCGGCCAGGATGCCGAGGTGACCGTGACGGTGAAGTCGATCAAGGAGCGGGAGCTTCCGGACCCTGATGACGAATTCGCCCAACTGGCAAGCGAATTCGACACCATCGCCGAACTGCGGGAGAACCTCGTCGAACAGGTTCAGCGGGTCAAGCGAATCCATCAGGCCGAGAAGATCCGGGACAGCGCATTGGAGACGCTGCTCGAACTCGTCGAGGTGCCGTTGCCGGAAGCGATTGTCTCGGCCCAGGTTGATTCGGCACTGCACAACGCGATCCACCCGCTCGACCATGACGAGGACAGATTCGCCGAGGCGCTGGAGTCGCAGGGCAGCTCACGGGAGAAGTTCGACGCCGATAATCGCGAGGCCGCCGAGAAGGCGGTCAAGACTCAACTGCTGATGGACGCGATCTCCGACGACCTCGACATTCAGGTGGGGGAGAACGATCTCAGCGAGCGACTGGTGCTGATGTCGCGCCAGTACGGCGTCGAACCCCAGCAGTTGGTCCAACTGCTGCAACAGAACAATCAGCTGCCGGCGATCTTCGCCGACGTGCGCCGTGGGCTGGCGGTCGCGGCGGTGGTCGAGGCGGCCACCGTCACCGACACCGACGGCAACGTCATCGACACCACCGAGTTCTTCGGACCCCCGGTGGGCCCGGATTCCGATGCCGACGAGCAGCCGGCCGACGCCGATGAATAACGCCGACAGCGAAAGAGCGATCGGGTGGGGAGTGTCTCGGGCGTCGAGTTGGTTAGGGTCAGGGAGAACCGCGGGAAGCATCTCGGGACCGGACGAACTTTTTCAGAAAGCAGGTAGCAAGTCGTGACTTACATGCGTTCCGGCGCGATTGGGCTGAACCTCAGCGATTCGGTCTATGAGCGCCTGCTCGCCGAGCGAATCATCTTCCTCGGCTCGCAGGTCGACGATGACATCGCCAACCGGCTCTGCGCCCAGATTCTGCTGCTGGCCGCCGAAGACCCGACGAAGGACATCTCGCTGTACATCAACTCTCCCGGCGGCTCGATCAGCGCCGGGATGGCGATTTACGACACGATGGTGCTGGCGCCCTGTGATATCGCCACCTACGCAATGGGCATGGCGGCGTCGATGGGCGAGTTCCTGCTCGCGGCCGGCACCAAGGGCAAGCGCTACGCGCTGCCGCACGCCCGCATCCTGATGCATCAACCGCTGGGCGGCATCACCGGCGGCGCCACCGACATCGCCATCCAGGCCGAGCAGTTCGCGGTCATCAAGAAGGAGATGTTCCGGCTCAACGCCGAGTTCACCGGTCAGCCGATCGAGCGCATCGAGGCCGACTCCGACCGGGACCGC
Source organism: Mycobacteriaceae bacterium (assembly GCA_037138275.1). GTDB lineage: Bacteria > Actinomycetota > Actinomycetes > Mycobacteriales > Mycobacteriaceae > Mycobacterium. The sequence continues at coordinate 4,484 of JBAXIR010000030.1, forward strand.
TGGTTCACCGCTGCCGAGGCGCTGGAGTACGGCTTCGTCGATCACATCATCACTCGCGCCCACTTCAATGGAGCCTCCAATGCCTGATCCCACCGATGCGCGGCTGACACCGCAGGCGCGCTACATCCTGCCCTCATTCATCGAGCACTCCAGTTGGGGCGTCAAGGAATCCAACCCGTACAACAAGCTGTTCGAAGAGCGGATCATCTTCCTCGGCGTGCAGGTGGATGACGCTTCGGCCAACGACATCATGGCCCAGTTGCTGGTGCTGGAGTCGCTGGATCCCGACCGCGATATCACCATGTACATCAACTCGCCGGGTGGCTCCTTCACCTCGCTGATGGCGATCTACGACACCATGCAGTACGTCCGCGCCGACATCCAGACGGTATGCCTGGGCCAGGCCGCCTCGGCCGCCGCGATCCTGCTGGCCGCCGGCTCACCGGGCAAGCGTCTGGCGCTGCCCAATGCCCGGATCCTGATTCACCAGCCGTCGTTGTCCGGCGTAATCCAGGGCCAGTTCTCCGATCTGGAGATCCAGGCCGCGGAAATCGAGCGGATGCGCACGCTGATGGAAGAGACCCTGGCCCGGCATACCGGTAAGGATCCGGCGGTCATCCGCAAGGACACCGATCGCGACAAGATCCTCACCGCCGCCGATGCCAAGGACTACGGGATCATCGACACGGTGCTGGAGTACCGCAAGCTGTCCGCGCTGAAGTCCTGAGCTAGCCGACCGCGGTCGCGATCGCGGTGATATCGGCGGGCCGGATCCGGCAGCACCCGCCGATGATGCGGGTGCCCTCGGCGACCCAACTCACGGCCAGCGCAGGGGAGAAGTCGGCGCGCCCGGTCCACACCCGGCGTGCGCCATCCCACTGCTCGCCGCTGTTCGGGTACACGACAACGGGCTTCCCGGACGCGGCGCGAGCGGCTTTCGTCGCAGCCAGCACGTCGGTGGGCGCGCAGCAGTTCACCCCGACCGCAACAATCTCCGAGACGCCGGCCGCGACGGCGAAGGCATCGGCCAGTGGTTGGCCGGCGCGGGTGTGCACACCGGCGATGGTGTAGCTCAGCCAGGCCGGCATGCCCAATTCCCGGACCAGGTCGACCAGTGCCTCGGCTTCGTCGATATCGGGCACCGTCTCCAGGGCCAGCACGTCCGCTCCGGCATCGGCCAGGATCTCCAGGCGTGGACGATGCCAGTCCCGCAGTTCGGCGACACTGAGTCCGTAGCGGCCGCGGTACTCCTCGCCGCCTGCGAGGCTCGCCCCGTACGGCCCTACCGACGCGGCCACCCAGCCGGCGCCGCCGGACCGGTCGCGCGCCGCGCCGGCAAGTCCGACACTGAGCCGCAACAGTCGCTCGGTCTCCGCGCGATCGATTCCGCGCTGAGCGAAACCGTCGAAGGAGGCCTGATAACTCGCTGTGGTGGCGATCTGGGCACCTGCCGCGAAGAAGGCCTCATGGACTGCGACGATCTCCGCGGGCGCGTCCACCAGCAGTCGTGCCGACCACAGATCGTCGGACAGATCGTGGCCCCGCGCCTCAAGTTCGGTGGCCAGGCCGCCGTCGGTGATGAGTAAACTCTCATCCGGGATCGCGAACATGGCCGCAGCGTAACGGCGGTGACACGCTTGCAGCACGTGAGCGACACGCTTCATGCAATTTGGCGACACGCCAGAGTCGGGTGGCGCGTTGCGGCGCGGCGGCAGAGGTGTCAGGCACTATGTTTTTCCTCACACAGTTTTGTACGTCCGAATACCACCGACGCTATTCACCTTTATCGGTCGCACCACGGCCGAGCCAGCGGGTAGCGTCGAGTACGACCGATAACAGACTTAAGCGATTCAAGACTTGCGACAACAAGCCTCACGATGGCGAAGGAAGTAGGGCTCACCACCATGGCGCGTATCGGAGACGGCGGTGACCTGCTGAAGTGCTCGTTCTGCGGGAAGAGCCAGAAACAGGTCAAGAAGCTCATCGCCGGCCCCGGCGTCTACATCTGTGACGAGTGCATCGACCTGTGCAACGAGATCATCGAAGAGGAACTGGCCGACGGCGACGAGGTCAAACTCGATGAGCTGCCCAAGCCCGCCGAGATCCGGGAGTTCCTGGAGAACTACGTCATCGGCCAGGACACCGCGAAGCGCACCCTGGCGGTCGCGGTCTACAACCACTACAAGCGCATCCAGGCCGGCGAGAAGGCGCGCGAATCCCGGTCTGAGCCCGTCGAGTTGTCCAAGTCGAACATCTTGATGCTCGGGCCCACCGGGTGCGGCAAGACCTATCTGGCCCAAACGCTGGCCAAGATGCTCAACGTCCCGTTCGCCATCGCCGACGCCACCGCACTCACCGAGGCCGGCTACGTCGGTGAGGATGTCGAGAACATTCTGCTCAAGCTGATCCAGGCCGCCGACTACGACGTCAAGCGCGCCGAGACCGGCATCATCTACATCGACGAGGTCGACAAGATCGCCCGCAAGAGCGAGAACCCGTCGATCACCCGCGACGTCTCCGGTGAGGGTGTGCAGCAGGCGCTGCTGAAGATCCTGGAAGGCACCCAGGCCTCGGTTCCTCCGCAGGGTGGGCGCAAGCACCCGCACCAGGAGTTCATTCAGATCGACACCACCAACGTGCTCTTCATCGTGGCGGGTGCGTTCGCCGGCCTGGAGAAGATCGTCGCCGACCGAATTGGCAAGCGCGGCTTGGGCTTCGGCGCCGAGGTCAAGTCCAAGGCCGAACTCGACACCCAGGACCACTTCGCCGAGGTGATGCCCGAGGACCTGATCAAGTTCGGTCTGATCCCGGAGTTCATCGGCCGTCTTCCGGTGGTCGCCTCGGTGACCAACCTGGACAAGGAATCGCTGGTGCAGATTCTGTCCACCCCGAAAAATGCTCTGGTGAAGCAGTACACCCGACTGTTCGAGATGGACAGTGTTGAGTTGGAGTTCACCCCCGAGGCCCTCGACGCGATCGCCGAGCAGGCCATCCACCGTGGCACCGGTGCGCGCGGGTTGCGCGCCATCATGGAGGAAGTGCTGCTGCCGGTGATGTACGACATCCCCAGCCGTGATGATGTGGCCAAAGTCGTGGTGACCCAGGAGACCGTGCAGGACAACGTGCTGCCGACCATCGTTCCGCGTAAGACCCCGCGCGCGGAACGCCGGGACAAGTCCGCGTAGTACTACTGCACTACTGAACTGCCCCGGCGTTCCTGGGCGGAGTCTGCGTCAGTTGTTGTGTCGGTCCCGATCGTCGTCGACGCGCCGGGTGGTCTTCACTTCGGGAGCACGCTGCGCGGCAACTTTCACCGGCTCGGGCTTACGCCGCGTCAACGTGCGCAGCAGGCTGGCGAGTAGGGCGGCCAGCGCGATTCCCACCGGAATCCACCACCACTTCAGGCCGGACTTGGTTGCCTCGGTCGCATCCTTAGCGGTCTCGGGTGCACGATCGAGCACCGACGACACCACGCTGCTGGCGGCGCTGGCGCCGCTGCTGACGGCGCTGCCTGCGACGCTGGCGCCACTGGTAGCTGCGCTGCTGGCGACGCTGGCGCCGCTGCTGACGGCACTGCCGGCGACGCTGGCGCCGCTGCTGGCCGCGCTGCCCGCGACGCTGGCGCCGCTGCTGACGGCGCTCCCGGCGACGCTGGCGCCGCTGCTGACGACGCTGGCGGCCGAGGAACCGACGCTGGCGGCACTCGAGGCAATGTCTTTGGCCGCTTCCTGGGTTCCGGCGCAGCTCACTGCGCATGCTGTCGCAATTGCGAGGCCGCCTACTGCGGCCGCGGCACGATTGAGTCTGGTAGTCATCGTCCTACTTCCTTCTCCGATTGTTGGACGGGTGCGCTCACAACCGCCGCACGACAACCTAGCAAACCAGGAGACCCCGCCGGGTAGGTACGGTGACTTGCATTAACCCCGGCAGGCTGTAGGAAAGGCTACGAGCGGACTATCGGACCACCCGGTCGGCTCGGCTGTACACGTTCATTGAGTCACCCCGCAGGAATGCGATCAGGGTCAGCCCGGACTGAGTGGCGAGATCGACGGCCAGGGACGACGGGGCCGACACCGCGGCAAGTATCGGAATGCCGGCCATCACCGCCTTCTGGGTGAGTTCGAACGACGCCCTGCCGCTGACCAGCAGCACCGATCCGGCCAGCGGAATCCGGTCGGCTTCCAGGGCCCAACCGATCACCTTGTCCACCGCGTTATGCCGGCCAACATCCTCGCGTACCGCCAGCATGGTGCCGTCGACGCTAAACAACGCGGCACCGTGCAGACCGCCGGTGCTGGCGAAGACCTTTTGGGCAGAGCGTAATCGGGCAGGCAATTCGGTCAGGGTGGCAGCCGAGACGGCTACCGGGTCATCGCCGGGAGAATGGTGGCTGGCCAGCCAGACGGCCTCCATGGAAGCCTTACCGCACACCCCGCATGACGACGTCGTGTAAAAGTTGCGGGTGACGTCCACCTCGGGCATCTGCACGCCGGCTGCCAACGTGACATCGAGGGTGTTGTAGGTGTTCATCCCGTCCTGCTCGGCACCTCTGCAGTAGCGCACCGTGGTTACGTCGGCCCGCGTGGAGATGACACCCTCGGTCAGCAGAAACCCCTGTGCCAGTTCGAAATCCGAGCCGGGCGTGCGCATGGTCACGGTGACCGCGGCACCGTTGATCCGGATCTCGAGTGGCTCCTCGACGACGACGGTCTCCGAGCGCTCGGTGCGCACCGACTGCTCGCCCGAGGCGATCAGATGGCTGATCCGGCGCCGTGATGTCACTCTGCCCACGCCTGCCATGCTGCCTGTTGGTGGGGCATCCGGCATTACCGACTACCACCTAACTTCTTAATATTGCCTGACGGCTGTCGTGGCCGATGCCGCACTTCTTACTCGCGTTGTCGACCGCCACGCCGATGACCTGTGGCTTTGGCGTAGATTAAACGGCGTGTCCGCTGATAGCGATGCATTGGCTTGCCTAAGAAAGTGCAATAATCGCTACCACGAGTAACGGAAATTCCGCTGATTCCACAACGAAAGGTGCCCGACGTGGGTCCTCACGGCAACGGGAAAGCGGAGAACCGACAGAAACTCGAAAAGGTCGTGATCAGGTTCGCCGGGGACTCCGGCGACGGAATGCAGCTGACCGGTGACCGGTTCACGTCAGAAGCTGCTTTGCTGGGCAACGACCTTGCGACACAACCGAATTACCCCGCAGAGATCCGCGCCCCGCAGGGCACGCTGCCCGGGGTGTCGTCATTCCAGATTCAGATCGCCGACTTCGACATCCTCACCGCCGGGGACCGTCCCGACGTGCTCGTCGCGATGAACCCGGCCGCGCTGAAGGTCAACCTTCCGGACCTGCCCCGCGGCGGCATGGTGATCGCCAACTCGGATGAGTTCACCAAGCGCAACCTAGCCAAGGTCGACTACGCGGCGAACCCGTTGGAGACCGGGGAACTGTCGGACTACGTCGTGCACCCCGTCGCGATGACAACGCTGACCCTGGGTGCCGTGGAGGCGATCGGGGCGTCGAAGAAGGATGGCGAGCGCGCCAAGAACCTGTTCGCCCTCGGCCTGCTGTGCTGGATGTACGGCCGCCCGATCGAACTGAGCGAGACGTTCATCCGCGAGAAGTTCGGCCGCAAGCCCGACATCGCCGAGGCCAATGTGCTGGCCCTGCGGGCGGGTTGGAACTACGGCGAGACCACCGAGGCGTTCGCCACCACCTATGAGGTGGCGCCCGCCAAGCTTCCCGCGGGGGAGTACCGCCAGATTTCGGGAAACACCGCTTTGGCCTACGGGATCATCACCGCGGGGCAACTCGCCGGCGTTACGGTCCTGCTGGGCAGCTACCCGATCACCCCGGCGTCGGACATCCTGCACGAACTTTCCAAGCACAAGAACTTCGACGTGATGACCTTCCAGGCCGAAGATGAGATCGCCGGTATCGGTGCCGCACTCGGTGCCTCCTACGGCGGATCACTCGGTGTGACAAGCACTTCCGGCCCAGGCGTCGCGTTGAAGTCCGAATTCATCGGCTTGGCGGTGATGACCGAGTTGCCATTGCTGGTCATCGATGTGCAGCGCGGCGGCCCGTCCACGGGCCTGCCGACCAAGACCGAACAGGCCGATCTGCTGCAGGCCATGTTTGGCCGAAACGGCGAGTCGCCGGTTGCCGTGCTGGCACCGTGCTCGCCGTCGGATTGCTTCGAGATTGCCGTCGAGGCCGCCCGCATCGCGCTGACCTATCGCACCCCGGTCATGCTGCTGTCCGATGGGGCGATCGCCAACGGTTCCGAACCCTGGCGGATCCCGGATCTGACGTCCTTCGACGACATTGACGTCGGGTTCGCGCAATCGGGTGCCGACTTCGAACCGTATGCCCGCGATCCGCAGACCCTGGCTCGGCAGTTCGCCGTCCCGGGAACGCCCGGCCTGGAGCACCGCATCGGCGGCTTGGAGAAGGCCAATGGCTCCGGTGACATCTCCTACCTTGGGCCCAACCACGATCAAATGGTCCGATTGCGGCAGGCCAAGATCGACGGCGTCGCGGTTCCCGACCTGCCGGTCGACGACCCGTCCGGTGATGCTGAATTACTGATGGTGGGCTGGGGCAGTTCATACGGGCCGATCGGCGAGGCCTGCCGGCGCGCACGCCGACGCGGCGTCGCAGTGGCCCATGCGCAGTTGCGCCACCTCAACCCGATGCCCGCCAATCTCGGCAAGATCCTGAGTCGCTATCGGACAGTGGTCTGCCCCGAGATGAACCTCGGCCAACTCAGCCTGCTGTTGCGGGGCAGGTACCTGGTCGACGTTCGATCCGTCACCAAAGTGGAGGGCATGGCATTCCTGGTCGATGAGGTTGAGCAGATCATCGACGCTGCCCTGAATGGGACGTTGAGCGAAAACGAAAGCGCCAAAACGGGATTCGCCATCAGCACCGCGGCCACCGTGGGCGCAGGCGCTAAAATCGGAGCGAACCTATGACGGAACTGATCGGAGCGGACCTCGGTCTGACCACCCCCGCCGCGTTCGCGATCTCAAAGATCGCAGGCGTGCCCACCACCGACGAACCGCAGAAATCCAAGGACTTCACCAGCGACCAGGAAGTGCGCTGGTGCCCGGGTTGCGGGGATTACGTCATCCTCAACACCATCCGAAACTTCCTGCCCGAGTTGGGGTTGCGGCGGGAGAACATCGCCTTTATCAGTGGCATCGGCTGCTCCAGCCGGTTCCCCTACTACCTCGAGACCTACGGTTTCCACTCGATTCACGGCCGGGCCCCGACGGTCGCCACCGGGCTGGCCCTGGCGCGTCCGGATCTGTCGGTCTGGGTGGTGACAGGTGACGGTGACGCCCTGTCCATCGGCGGCAACCATCTGATCCACGCGCTGCGCCGCAACGTCAACATCACCATCCTGCTGTTCAACAACCGCATCTACGGGTTGACCAAGGGGCAGTACTCCCCGACGTCGGAGGTGGGCAAGGTCACCAAGTCCACCCCGATGGGCTCGCTGGACCATCCGTTCAACCCGGTCTCGGTGGCGTTGGGCGCTGAGGCGACATTCGTCGGCAGGGCTTTGGATTCCGACCGCAAGGGACTCTCGGAAGTGCTGCGTGCCGCGGCCGCGCACCGGGGTGCAGCGCTGGTTGAGATTCTGCAGGACTGCCCGATCTTCAATGACGGCTCGTTCGACGTGCTCCGTAAGGAGGGCGCCGAGGAACGTGTGATCACTGTGCGGCACGGTGAACCGATCACCTTCGGCGCAGGCGGTGAGTACTGCGTGATCCAGACCGGCTTCGGGTTGGATGTCGCCAAGACCGTGGATGTGTCGGCCGAGGCGATCGTGGTGCACGACGCAACGGTGGCGAGTCCGGCCTATGCCTTCGCCCTGTCGCGCCTCAGCGAGCAGAATCTGGAACACACCGTCATGGGGATTTTCCGGCAGGTCAGTCGTGCCTCGTACGATGACGCGGCCCGCGATCAGATCAGCGCGGCCCGCGCTGCCACGCCGCACGACCGCGCCGCACTGCAGTCCCTGCTGCGCGGCCGGGACACCTGGACCGTCGGCTAACCGTGTCCACCGGAGAAGGTTTGGCGGCCGTCGTGCTGGCCGGTGGCGCGTCGCGGCGAATGGGACGTGACAAGGCCACGATGGCTCATCCGTCGGCCGATCCGTCGGCCCATCCGTCGTCGCATGGCCTGACCATGGTCGAGTACACCGTCTCGGTGATGGCAGCACGCTGTGCGCCAGTGTTCGTCATCGCCGCGCCCGGCCAACCGTTGCCGGCACTGCAGGCCCAAGTGCTGCGAGACGACGTTCGGGGGGTGGGACCGTTACTGGCCACCGGCCGGGGATTGCGGGCGGCCGGGGCCGCGGGGGCCGACCGGGCATTCGTGTGTGCGGTGGATATGCCGAACCTGTCGACCGAGGTCATTGACGAATTGATCGGCTATCGCAACGTTGACATCGTCTTGCCGTGGGACGGCCGCGACCATTACCTGGCCGGGATCTACCGCACCGCACTGGCTGATCAGATCGATGAATTGGTCGGCGCGGGCCATCGCAGCATGCGCGCCCTGGCCGACGCGGTGCTCACCCAGCGCGTGGTACTGGTGCCCACAGATGGGATGGCCGGGATGGACGCGCTCACGAACGTCAACACCGAGGCCGACACTCCGAGTTGACCTGCGCCTTAACCGTCGCATAGGGCCGAAATACCCAATTATTTGTTATGGATGTTATTGATGTGAATATTGTTATTCATGTGACTAATTGCAGTGTGGGACGGCTCACAACTGGACTGTGAGTTACGTCACAAGAGTGTGGCCGATAGCCCAGTTTTGGCTGGTCGGGAATCGCCGGAGTGACCTGCGCGAAGCCCATGTGATCCGCGGTCGTGATTGGTCCGTTATCTGAAAGATATTGGTCAGTCATTCGCGTGACTTGGCGCAACGGTCTGCGTACCGTCAGTTTTGGCCCGTAAAGGTGCCGAAAAAATTGATATTCAGTTTCGACAGTCCCTGCGTCTTTGCAGGGCCCAGCCAATCCAGGGGCAACGCAGAAAGTGCGTGCCCGGCGAAAGGAAAAAATCTTGAGGAACCTCCGCAAAACGCTTGGGATGACCGTTCTTGCCGGCGCCATGATCTCCGCGCCGATCGCCTTGGGCGTCGCTGTCGCCAGTGCCGACAGCGTGAACTGGGATGCGATCGCTGCCTGCGAGTCCGGCGGCAACTGGGCGATCAACACCGGAAATGGCTACTACGGCGGTCTGCAGTTCAGCCCGAGCACCTGGTCGTCTAACGGCGGCACCGGAATGCCGAACCAGGCCTCGCGCGCCGAACAGATCCGCATAGCGGAGAACGTCCTGCGTACGCAGGGTATCGGCGCCTGGCCGGTGTGCGGCCAACGGGGCTGATCGGCCCTGATCTGAGAACCTGACAAAGTGGCGCCGGAGAACTCCGGCGCCACTTTTTTCTTTTCCATCCATTCCCTCCTGTAACACCCGTCCCCGACGCCGCGATCCACATCACAACCGCATGGCACGCGGTACGCAGTCGGAAAGGGACACCCAGTGAGCATCATCCGCAGAATCATCACCCTCACCGCACTCGCTCTGGGCCTCGCCCTGGCGGCACTGGCGCTGGGCAGCGGAACCGCCGCTGCCGACAGTGGCGTGAACTGGGATGCGGTGGCCAAATGCGAGTCCGGCGGCAACTGGGCGATCAACACCGGAAACGGCTACTTCGGCGGCCTGCAGTTCTCACCCGCCACCTGGAAGTCCAATGGCGGCACCGGGATGCCTCATCAGGCCTCCCGCGATGAGCAGATCCGGGTCGCCGAGAACGTCTACAAGACCCAGGGCATCGGCGCCTGGCCGACCTGTGGCGCCAATGCCGGTGCCGCCGGATTCACGCCCGGCCTGGTGACCACCGTGTCGGCCGGTAGCCCTGCCCCCGCGGACCAGTGCCAGGGGCTGGGACGCGGTCCGCTCGGACTGATCGACTGGGGCCAGATGTGCCGGGCCGTCACCGATCCGGGTAAGGCCTTCGCCAGCGCACTGGGTATCAACTAGTCGAACGTCATCCGGCCTGCCGGTAAGTTGACGGCCATGACAAGCCGCGAGTTCGACATCGTTGTGTACGGGGCCACCGGGTTCGTCGGAAAGCTCACCGCGCAATACCTGGCGCACGCCGGCGGCAGCGCACGCATCGCGTTGGCCGGGCGTTCGCCGGGTCGACTCGAGGCCGTTCGGGCCACACTGCCCGAGTCCGCGCGATCCTGGCCGATCATCACCGCCGACGCGTCCTCACCGTCCTCCCTCGACGAGATGGCCGCCCGCACACAGGTCGTCGTCACCACCGTCGGGCCCTACAGCAAGTACGGGCTACCACTGGTGGCCGCATGCGCCAAAGCCGGCACCGATTACGCCGACCTGACCGGGGAGGCGATGTTCGTCCGGCAAAGCATCGATGACTATCACAAGCAGGCCATCGATACCGGCGCCCGGATCGTGCACGCCTGCGGTTTCGACTCCGTCCCGTCCGACATGAGCGTCTACGAGTTGCACCGGCGGGTTACCCGGGACGGCACCGGCGAACTGTGCGATACCAACTACGTGCTGCGGAGTTTCTCCGGCGGGGTGTCGGGCGGCACGATCGCCTCGATGATCGAGGTGTTCCGGGCATCCTCCGGCGACCCGGACACCCGCCGTCTACTGGAGGATCCGTACACCCTGGCCCAGGATCGCGGCGCCGAGCCCGAATTCGGCCCGCAACCCGACCTGCCGTGGCGGCGCGGCCGGGAGATCGCCCCGGAGTTGGCCGGGGTCTGGGCCGGCGGCTTCGTGATGGCGATGTACAACACCCGCATCGTCCGACGCAGCAATGCGCTACTGGACTACGCCTACGGGCGCCGGTTCCGCTATGCCGAATACATGGGCATGGGTCCCTCGGTGCTGGCGCCGGTCGCGGCGGTGGCGACCACCGCTGCCACCGCCGGCGCGGCCGCACTCGGGGGCCGGTTCTTCCGACTCCTGCCGCGCAGGCTGGTCGAGCGGCTCGCACCCAAACCCGGCACCGGGCCCAGTGACGACGTGCGCGAGCGCGGCTACTACCGGGTCGAGACCTACACGACGACCACCAGCGGCGCCCGTTACGTGGCGACGATGTCGCAGAGCGGCGATCCCGGTTACAAGGCGACCTCGGTAATGCTGGGGGAGTGCGGCCTCGCGCTCGCCCTCGACCGCGACAGGCTTCCCGACCGCTATGGCGTGCTGACGCCGGCGGCCGCCATGGGCGATGCGCTGCTGGCGCGTTTTCCCGCCGCCGGGATCGCACTGGACTCAGCCCGGCTGAACTGACGCGGGCGTCGCGATGCCCACAGCGGAATCGGGTATACCGTCGGCGGCGGGGCGGCTAGTGTCGAAACAGTCGCGACACAACTCACACGAAGGTGGAACCTCAACATGGCCGGTCTCGATGACCTCTTCAACCAGATCCCGGTGGCGGATATCGCCAGCAAGCTCGGAGCTGACCAGGGCGAGGTGAACCAGGCCATCCAGACGCTGGTGCCCACGCTGCTCGGCAGCCTGCACGAGAACGTCCAGGCCTCCGATATCGACTCGACCCATCTGGAATCGGCCGTCGTCGCCGAAGGCCAGAGCGATCTACTGACCGGTGGCGTCAACGTCGATCAACTCGATGAGGGCCAGGGCAACCAGCTCATCGCCAGTCTGTTCGGCGGCAATGACACCAATCAGGTCGCATCGGCGCTGTCCGGCGGCGGCGCCCCGGGCGGTGACCTGATCAAGCGTCTGCTGCCGATGCTCGCCCCGATCGTGTTGGCCTACGTCGGCAAGCAGTTCGCCCAGAAGAATTCCGGCGCGCAGGCCCAAGCAGCACCGTCCGGTGGCATCGGTGACGTCCTGGGCGGTTTGCTCGGTGGCGGCGCGGCCGGTGGCGGAAACAATGCCCTCGGCAGCATCCTGGGCGGCGTGCTCGGCGGCAACCAGGGTGGGGCGATCGGCAACATTCTCGGTGGGCTGCTGCGCGGCGGCAAGTAGCGGTTCGACTGCGGGGCGCAGGTCGGCCGTCGGCCTGCGCGCACCCGTTCCTAGAATCAACGCGTGCCCACCACTGATGACTCCCGCGCCGAGGCTCTCCCCAAGACGTGGGAGCCCGGCGCGGTAGAGACCGGTATCTATCAGGGCTGGGTCGACGCGGGCTACTTCACCGCAGACGCCGCAAGTGTCAAACCGCCGTACTCGATCGTGCTGCCGCCGCCGAACGTGACCGGCAGCCTGCATATGGGCCATGCACTCGACCACACCCTGATGGATGCGCTGACCCGGCGCAAGCGCATGCAGGGCTATGAGGTGCTCTGGCTGCCCGGCATGGACCATGCCGGAATCGCCACCCAGTCGCTGGTCGAGAAGCAACTCGCCGCGGCCGGTACGACCAGGGAGGAACTGGGCCGCGAGCGGTTCATCGAGAAGGTCTGGGAATGGAAGCAGGAGTCCGGCGGCACGATCGGCGCGCAGATGCGCCGGCTCGGCGATGGTGTGGACGCCAGCCGTGACCGATTCACCATGGACGAGGGGCTTTCCCGCGCGGTACGCACCATCTTCAAGAGGCTCTACGACGCCGGATTGATCTACCAGGCCGAGCGGTTGGTCAACTGGTCACCGGTGCTGCAGACCGCGATCTCCGACCTTGAGGTCAAATACGAGGAGATCGAGGGCGAACTGGTGTCGTTCCGGTATGGCTCCCTTGATGATTCAGCACCGCACATCGTGGTGGCCACGACCCGGATCGAGACCATGCTCGGCGACACCGCGATCGCGGTTCATCCCGACGACGACCGTTACCGGCACCTGGTCGGGACCACCCTGACCCATCCATTCCAGGACCGCGAGATCGTGATCGTCGCCGACGAACACGTCGACCCCGAATTCGGCACCGGCGCGGTGAAGGTCACCCCGGCGCACGACCCGAACGACTTCGAAATCGGCGTCCGGCACAACCTTTCGATGCCCTCGATCATGGACACCCGGGGCCGGATCACCGGAACCGGAACGCAATTCGACGGGATGGACCGTTTCGAGGCCAGGGCCAGGGTGCGCGAGGCACTGGCCGATCAGGGCCGTGTCGTCGCCGAGAAGCGGCCCTATCTGCACAGCGTCGGACACTCCGAACGCAGTGGCGAACCCATCGAGCCGCGTCTGAGCCTGCAGTGGTGGGTCAACGTCGCCTCGATGGCCACCGCGGCCGGCGACGCGGTTCGGGGCGGCGACATCGTCATCCATCCCAAGAGCCTCGAGCCACGCTGGTTCGACTGGGTCGACGATATGCACGACTGGTGTATCTCGCGTCAGCTGTGGTGGGGGCATCGCATTCCGATCTGGCACGGTCCGGACGGGCAACGGGTGTGCGTCGGCCCGGACGAGACACCGCCGCAGGGTTGGGAGCAGGACCCGGATGTGCTCGACACGTGGTTCTCCTCGGCGCTGTGGCCGTTTTCCACCATGGGCTGGCCCGACCGAACTCAGGACCTCGAGAAGTTCTATCCCACAAGCGTTCTCGTCACCGGTTACGACATTCTCTTCTTTTGGGTGGCACGGATGGTGATGTTCGGCACGTTCGTTTCAGACGACGATGCCATCACCGACGGAGGCAAGCGCGGGCCGCAGGTTCCGTTCCGTAACGTCTTCCTGCACGGCCTGATCCGTGACGAACACGGCCGCAAGATGAGCAAGTCCCGGGGCAACGGTATCGATCCGTTGGACTGGGTTGAGTTGTTCGGTGCCGACGCACTGCGGTTCACGCTGGCCCGCGGCGCCAGTCCGGGCGGTGACCTGTCCCTCGGTGAGGACCACGCCCGCGCGTCGCGTAACTTCGCCACCAAACTGTTCAACGCGACGCGATTCGCTCTGATGAACGGCGCCGCCCCCGCGGACCTTCCCGCACTCGAGGGGTTGACTGATGCCGATCGATGGATCCTCGACAGGGCCGAAGAGGTTCGCGCCGAGGTGGATTCGGCTTTCGAGTCCTACGAGTTCAGTCGCGGCTGTGAGTCGCTGTATCACTTCGCCTGGGACGAATTCTGTGACTGGTACGTCGAGTTGGCGAAGGTTCAACTAGCCCAGGGCATTGCGCACACCACTGCGGTACTCGCCGCCGTACTCGACACTCTGCTCAAGCTGCTGCACCCGGTCATGCCGTTCGTCACCGAGGTGTTGTGGAAGGCGCTCACCGGCGGTGAGTCGCTGGTGATAGCGGACTGGCCGACGTCGTCCGGCGTCGCACCGGATCCGGTTGCCGCACAACGTATTGCCGACGTGCAGCGGTTGGTCACCGAGGTTCGCCGGTTCCGCAGTGACCAGGGCCTGGCCGACCGGCAGAAGGTGCCGGCCCGACTCGCCGGAATCGAGCAGGCCGGACTTGCCGCACAGGTGGCATCGGTGACGGCACTGGCCTGGCTCACCGAACCGGCTGGCGCGTTCAACGCCACCGCGCAGGTGGAGGTGCGATTGGCCGCCGGCACCGTCGCGGTCGAGTTGGACACCTCCGGCACAGTCGACGTCGCCGCCGAACGGCGCAGGCTGGAGAAGGACCTGGCCGCCGCGCAGAAGGAATTGGCCTCCACCGCAGCCAAACTCGGCAACCAGGCTTTCCTGGCCAAGGCTCCAGGCGATGTCGTCGACAAGATCCGCGAGCGCCAGCAACTGGCCCACGAGGAGACCGACCGGATCACCGCACGCCTGGCTGCGCTGGTATGAGCATCCCGGCTCCGACACCCGATGAGATCGCGTCCCTGCTGCAGGTTGAACATCTGCTCGACCAGCGTTGGCCGGAAACCAAACTCGAACCCAGCACGGCGCGCATCGCGGCGCTGCTGGAACTCCTGGGCTCGCCGCAACTCGGCTATCCGTGCATCCACATCGTCGGCACCAACGGTAAGACGTCGGTGGCCCGGATGGTCGATTCCCTGCTGAGCGCCCTGGACCGGCGGACCGGCCGCACCACCAGTCCGCATCTGCAGTCGGCCGTCGAACGCATTGCTATCGACAACGAGCCGATTAGTCCGGCGACGTATGTTGAAACCTATTGTGAGATAGAGCCGTTCGTGCAAATGGTCGACGCGCAGTCGCAAGCCGGAGAACTCGGCCCGGTCGGTCCGGCGATGAGCAAGTTTGAGGTTCTCACGGCGATGGCCTTCGCTGCGTTCGCCGATGCGCCGGTCGATATCGCCGTCGTCGAGGCCGGTATGGGCGGGCGTTGGGATGCCACCAACGTCATCGACGCCCCGGTCGTGGTGATCACCCCGATCGGTATCGACCACTCCGAATACCTCGGCACCACTATTGCCGAGATCGCCGCCGAGAAGGCCGGCGTCATCGGCGCGCCCCGGGGTGATCTTGTCCCGGTCGACACCGTTGCGGTCATCGGGCGCCAAACGCCCGAGGCGATGGAAGTTCTGCTGGCCCAAGCCGTGCGCGCCGACGCCGCCGTCGCCCGGGAGGATTCCGAGTTCGCGGTGCTGGATCGTCGGGTGGCCGTCGGCGGACAACTGCTGCAACTGCAGGGTCTCGGTGGGGTCTACCCCGACATCTTCCTGCCGTTGCACGGAGAACATCAGGCCCACAACGCCGTACTTGCACTGGCCGCGGTGGAGGCCCTCTTCGGGGCCGGACCGCAGCGCCAACTCGACGTCGACGCCGTGCGCGCGGGCTTCGCCGCCGCAACGAGTCCTGGACGGCTGGAACGGATGCGCACCGCACCGACGGTGTTCATCGACGCCGCCCATAATCCGGCCGGGGCTGCGGCGCTGACGGTGGCACTGGCACAGGAGTTCGACTTCCGGTTCCTGGTGGGTGTGCTGAGCGTGCTCGCTGACAAGGACGTCACCGGAATACTGGCCGCCCTGGAACCGGCCTTCGATCTGGTGGTGGTCACCGACAACGGGTCCCCGCGTGCTTTGGACATCGAGTCGCTGGCCATGCGAGCCGAGGAGGTGTTCGGCCTTGAACGTGTGGTGCGCGCGCCGACGCTGACCGATGCCATCGAGACCGCCACTGCACTGGTCGAGAACGCCAAGGTCGACGGACTGTCCGGCGCCGGCATCGTGATCACCGGTTCGGTCGCCACCGCCGGGGCCGCCCGCACATTGTTCGGAAAGGACCCGCTGTGACCCAGATTCCCGGTCCCGGGACGGCCACGCCGGTGGATCCCTGGAAGAGCTTCCGCGGCGTCATGGCGGGAACCCTGATCCTGGAGATGATCACCGTGCTGCTGGCGCTGCCGGTGGTCGGGTCGGTCGGCGGCGGACTGACCATGTGGTCGACCGGCTACCTGATCGGTTTCGCGATTCTGCTCCTACTACTGGCCGGATTGCAGCGACGGCCGTGGGCCATCTGGGCGAACCTCGGCGTTCAGGTGATCCTGGTGGCCGGTTTCGTCATCTACCCGGCCATCGGGTTCATGGGCGTGCTGTTCGCGGTGGTCTGGGGCGTCATCGCCTACCTCCGCGCCGAGGTGCTGCGCCGGCAGCGGCTGGGCCTGCTACCGGGCCAGGAATCGCCGCCGGCCTGAGCAGGTACGCTGTGCGCCGTGACTGAGCGCACCCTCGTGCTGATCAAACCGGATGGTGTCCAACGGCGGGTGATCGGCGACATCATCAGCCGCATCGAACGCAAGGGTCTGACCATCATCGCGCTCGAACTCAAGAACGTCGACGATGCGCTGGCCCGCGCGCACTACGCCGAGCACGCGGAGAAGGCGTTCTTCGGTTCGCTGCTGGAGTTCATCACCTCCGGTCCGGTGGTAGCCGCCGTTCTCGAGGGCCCCCGCGCCGTCGCGGCGTTCCGCCAGATCGCCGGTGGTACGGATCCGGTGGAGAAGGCGACTCCCGGCACGATCCGGGGTGATCTGGGTCTGGAGACCCAGTTCAACCTGGTGCACGGCTCCGACTCGGCGGAATCGGCCGACCGCGAAATCGAACTCTGGTTCCCGACCGACTGACCGATTCCCGGACCCGGCCGCGGGTGTGGGATACTGATTTTGGTCGTCCGGCAACGGACGCCCGGAATGAGATTTCGAGACGTGCGCGACCACCGCGGCCTGCGGTGCGGCGCGGACCGTGGACAGTCGTCATTCAGACCAAACAGACAACGAGCCCGGGTAACGACCCGGGCCCCCAGCATTAGCCCTCGCGTGGCCGCGTTATCACGACGCGCCCGGGGGCTTGAGGAGGCTCAGTGGCCGATGATGATGGCACCCAGGATCTGTCCGAAAACCCGTTGCAATGGCAGCCACCAGTAGCGGACGTCGCACCGGGGGAGCCTGACCAACTCCCCGCTCCCGAGCGCCTGAGGGTTCACACGCTGGCCCGCGCATTGGGCACCACCAGTAGGCGGGTACTCGATGCTCTCGTGCACATCGACGGCCGCGCCCGCAGTGCCCAGTCCAGCGTCGACGCGGCTGAAGCCGATCGGGTGCGGGAACTGCTGGCCGCCGATTCGGCCGAGGGAGTGCCCG
>JBAXIR010000031.1:0-20863 GCA_037138275.1 Mycobacteriaceae bacterium
GCTGCTGTTGGGGTGGCGGCGGCCAACCCGGCGCGCGCCAGCCGGACGGGGCGCCGTAATTGGGTTGCCCGGGACCGCCGGGAACGTTCTGCGCGTGATGGCGGCCGGTGGGGTGTGAGCCGCTTCCGTTGGCGTCATAGCCGTTGGCGTCATAGCCGTTGGCGTCAGGACCCGGCTGAGCATGCGCCGCACTTGCCGCGGCAATCGCCTTCTTGAACGCCGGTTCCGGAATCGGCTGGGGCCATGGCTCGCCGCGTTCGATGGCCAGTTCGCCGGGGGTCTTGATCGGTGGCTTGTCCGACGGGATGCGTCCACCGAAGTCATCGAACACCGCCAGCCGGGGACGCTTCTGGATGCCGGCGAAGATGACCTCCAGTTCGGCCCGGTGCAGCGTCTCCTTCTCCAGGAGTTCCGCCGCCAGCACGTCGAGCACATCGCGGTGTTCGGTCAGGATCGCCCAGGCCTCGTCGTGCGCGGCCTCGATCAGCTTGCGGACCTCGTCGTCGATATCGCGGGCGACCTCGTGGCTGTAGTCGGCCTGGGTGCCCATGGTGCGACCCAGGAACGGGTCGCCATGCTCGGTGCCGTAGCGGACCGCACCCAGTTTGGAGCTCATGCCGTACTCGGTCACCATCGCGCGGGCGATCTTGGTGGCCTGCTCAATATCGGAGACCGCACCCGTGGTGGGCTCGCGGAACACCAACTCTTCGGCGGCGCGCCCACCCATGGCGAATACCAGGCGGGCGATCATCTCCGAACGGGTCATCAGGCCCTTGTCGTCCTCGGGCACGCTCACCGCGTGCCCGCCGGTGCGGCCGCGAGCCAGGATGGTGACCTTATAGATCGGCTCGATATCGGTCATCGCCCACGCCGCCAGGGTGTGGCCGCCCTCGTGGTAGGCGGTGATCTTCTTCTCCGTCTCGCTGATGATCCGACTTTTGCGACGCGGACCGCCGATGACCCGGTCGACGGCCTCTTCCAGCGCCGCCCCGGTGATGACGGTCCCGTTCTCGCGGGCAGTGAGCAGGGCGGCCTCGTTGATCACGTTGGCCAGATCCGCACCCGACATTCCGACGGTGCGCTTGGCCAGACCGTCGAGGTCTGCCCCCGGTGCCAGCGGCTTGCCCTGCGAGTGCACCCGCAGCACCGCCTTGCGGCCGGCCAGGTCGGGAGAGGACACCGGGATCTGCCGATCGAATCGACCCGGACGCAACAGTGCCGGATCGAGGATGTCGGGCCGGTTGGTGGCCGCGATCAGGATGACGCCCTGGCGCTCACCGAAGCCGTCCATCTCGACGAGTAACTGGTTGAGCGTCTGCTCACGTTCGTCATGGCCGCCACCCAGACCGGCGCCGCGCTGACGGCCGACGGCGTCGATCTCGTCGACGAAGATGATCGACGGCGAATTCTGCTTGGCCTGTTCGAACATGTCGCGCACGCGGGAGGCGCCGACGCCGACGAACATCTCGACGAAGTCCGAGCCGGAGATCGTGAAGAACGGAACTCCGGCTTCGCCCGCCACCGCGCGGGCGAGCAGTGTCTTGCCGGTGCCCGGCGGGCCGTAGAGCAGCACGCCCTTGGGGATCTTGGCGCCCAGAGCCTGGTAACGCGCCGGGTTCTGCAGGAAGTCCTTGATCTCGTAAAGCTCTTCGACCGCCTCGTCGGCCCCGGCCACGTCGGCGAAGGTGGTCGTCGGCATGTCCTTGGTGAGCAGCTTGGCCTTGGATTTGCCGAACCCGAAGCCCATCCGGCCACCGGTCTGCATCCGGGAGAACAACACGAACAGCCCGACCAGCATCAGCAACGGCAGCATGTAGACCAGCAGCGAGCCGAGCAGGCTGGGCTGGTTGACCGCGGTGTTGGTCTTGATGCCCTTGTTGTTCAGCGCCTCGAACAACGGAACGGCGTACCCGGTCGGGTACTTCGCGATCACCTTGGTGGTGTTCGCGGTGTCCTTGGAGGCGCTCTTCAGTTCCAGCCGGACCTGTTGTTCCTTATCGTCGATCTGGGCGGTTTTGACGTTGTCGGCGGAGATCTGCGACATCGCGACCGACGTGTCGACCGGCTTGAAGCCGCGGGTGTCGTCACTGAAGAAGATGAATAACCACCCGAGCAGCAACACGGCAGCGATCACCGTCAGCGTGCGGACAACGTTTTTCCGATTCATCAAGCGTCGGCCCCGGGGGCCCGTCCTTCCGATGTGCTCTGCGCTGGAGAACTCCAGGTTACCGGTACCCCAACGTCGGGAAGTGCCCTGATGGTTTCCGTCACCGATTGGTTCCGGAATTCCAGACCCGTTTCGGACACCGCACCCGCTGTGCTTGGCTGGAATGATGGCACCGGTCGAACGGTACGTCGACGTCAACGGGGTCCGGTTGCGGATTCTGGAGGCCGGTCCCCCGGACGGGCCGGTGGTTCTCCTCGCGCACGGATTCCCCGAGTTGGCCTACTCCTGGCGTCACCAGGTCCCCGCACTGGCCGCCGCCGGCTACCGGGTGATCGCCCCCGACCAGCGCGGCTACGGAGGTTCGTCGCGCCCGGATGCGATCGAGGCCTACGACATCGCACAGTTGACCGGCGACCTGGTCGGCCTACTCGACGTCGCCGGGGCCGAACGGGGCGCGCTGATCGGACACGACTGGGGCGCGGTGGTGACCTGGACTACCCCACTGCTGTATCCGGATCGGGTCGCCGCCGTGGCAGGACTGAGCGTGCCGCCGGTGCCGCGGCCGCTCACGCCGGTGACAGATGCGTTGCGCCGGATCTTCGGTGACAACTTCTTCTACATGCTCTATTTCCAACAACCCGGGGCGGCCGACGCTGAGTTGGACGCTGATCCCGGCCGAAGCCTGCGGCGAATGCTGGGCGGGATGCGGGCACCGCAGGACGAGGCCGCCGCACTGCGGATGCTGGCACCCGGGCCCGAGGGCTTCATCGACCGGCTGCCCGAACCGGACCGGCTACCGGCCTGGCTGGCCGCCGCCGAACTCGACCACTACGTCTCCGAGTTCAGCCGAACCGGCTTCACCGGAGCGCTGAACTGGTATCGCAACTATGAGCGGAACTGGGATATCACGGCCCATCCGGCAGCTGAAACCATCAGCGCCCCTTCACTTTTCATAGGCGGTACTGCAGACCCGGTGCTGGCGTTCACCAAGACGGATCGCGCCCGTGAGGTCGCCGTCGGGCCGTACCGGCAGGTGATGCTGGACGGGGCCGGGCATTGGATCCAGCAGGAGCGGCCCGAGGAGATCAACGCCGAGCTGTTGGCTTTCCTCTCAACAGTGACGTGGTCGTGAATCCGCCGACCGCGAAACACCTCCGCGAGCGCGCTACGGTGAATCATGATCTTCGCCATCAGTACTCGGCGCGTGGCGGCAAGTCTCGCCGCGGCGCTGACCGTCGCCACCCTGACCGGATGTGATTCGAAAGCCGGCCCCGTCGCGGCGAGTCCGCGGCAGGTCACCGTCGTGGGCTCCGGTCAGGTACAGGGAGCACCCGACACGGTGACGGCAGACGTGGGGATCGAAGTGGTGGCCCCGGATGCGACCGCCGCGATGAATCAGACCAGTGAACGCCAACGCTCGGTGATCGACGCCCTGACGGCAGGCGGTATCGACGCCAAGGACATCAGCACGACCGCGGTGAACCTGCAACCGCAATACGGCGAGAATTCGGCGATCACCGGTTACCGGGCCGGCAACTCCATCCAGGTCAAGATCCGCAAACTGGACGCCGCATCCGCGGCACTGGCGACGATTATCAACGCCGGCGGCAACACCACCCGGATCAATGCGGTCAACTTTTCCATCGCCGACGATTCGACACTGGTGAGCGACGCCCGCGCCCGGGCCTTCGATGACGCCAAGAACCGGGCCCAGCAGTACGCCGATTTATCCGGGCTGTCATTGGGCAGGGTCATCGCTATCTCCGAAGTGCCCGGCGAAGCTTCGCCACGGCCGGTGCAGATGCCGGCGCCGCAGTCGGATGCGATGGCTGCCGCGGTACCGCTTGAGCCAGGCGAGCAGACCGTCGGATTCTCGGTGACCGCAGTCTGGGAGTTGACTTAAAGCCCGACCCGGCCGGACGTGAATTCGCTAGTGCTGGTAGACCTTCGGGTCCAGGGTGCCGATATAAGGCAGGTCGCGGTAGCGCTCGGCGTAATCCAAACCGTAGCCGACGACGAACTCATTGGGGATGTCGAAACCGATGTAGTCGATGTCGAGTCCATCGCGCACCGCTTCGGGTTTGCGCAGCAATGTGCAGACCCGGAGAGAACGCGGATGACGGGTTGCCAGGTTGCGCAACAACCAGGACAGCGTCAACCCGGAGTCGACGATATCCTCCACGATCAACACATCGCGATCGGCGATATCGCGGTCGAGATCCTTGAGGATTCGAACCACACCCGATGACGATGTCGACGAGCCGTAGGAACTCACGGCCATGAACTCCAGCTGCGTGGGTAGCGGGATGGCACGCGCCAGATCGGTGACGAACATCACCGCCCCCTTGAGCACGGTCACCAGCAGCAGATCCTGTCCGGCGAGCGCGTCGGCGTAATCGAGGCCCAGTTGAAGGCCGAGTTCGGCGGTTCGGGCCGCGATCCGCTCCTGGGACACCAGGACCGACTTGATGTCACCGCCATACAGCTCATGCGCTGTCACGCCCACAGCGTGCCATGCCAGCGCGGGCCGGGAACAATCAGACCGGCTTACGGCGCAGAGTCAGCCTGCCGCCGTGGCGTTCAGCGAACAACCTTGTGCGCGGCACGTCGGAACTGACCGCCACGCCACCCTGGCCGCGCCACGATTTGACCAGGGCATCAACCGCCCGGATCTGAGTATCGGTCAGCCCGCTGGCCCCGCCGGCAAGGAGCCAGACGCGGATCACCCGGCGACGCAGCGCGTCCGGGAGGTGCCTGATCGCATCGACGTCCAGACCATCGCCAGTGGGCCCGGGCGACAGATTCACGGCGGCCAGGTGATCCAGTGCGTCGTTGTCCTCGCGCAGCGCGGCGGCGGTGCGTGCCAACGCCTCAGCCACCCCGCCGCCCAGCACCTGCTCGAGCAGTGGCAGGACCTCGGCGCGCAACCGAACCCGGGTGAAGCGGGGGTCGCTGTTGTGCGGATCGTCCCAGGCCACCAGACCGAGTTCGGCGCAGGCCGCCTGGGTGATACTGCGTCGGACATCCAGCAATGGCCGGTACCACGGCGGATCAGCGGCCCGCATACCGGCGATCGAACGCGCACCCGACCCGCGACCGAGGCCGAGCAGCACCGTCTCGGCCTGATCGTCGAGGGTGTGGCCGATCAGCACCGGCGCACCGCCCCGGGCGGCATCGAGGGCGGCGTACCGGGCGGATCGGGCGGCAGCCTCCGGCCCCCCGGTGGAACCGACCTGCACGCGCAGAACCTCGGCCCGTACGCATCCGAGGTCCAGCGCCTGATCTCGCGCCGTCGCGGCCGTCGACTCCGAACCCTGCTGAAGTCCGTGGTCGACGATCAGTGCCGTCGTGGGCAGGGTGGTGGCTGCGGCGGCGGTCAGCGCCAGCGAGTCAGGCCCGCCGGACAGGGCTACGCACCAGGACTGTGCCTCGGCCAGTCGGGTCGCGGCGAAACCGGTCAGCGTCGCGCGCAGCCCGGCTACAGCACCCGGTCGATCCACCGCTGTGGGTTTTCGATCTCAGCGGGCAGGGGCAGCGTGTGCGGGCCGGTCCAGACCGCATTGAACCGCGTCATCCCGACCCGGTTCACCACGTGGTCGACGAACGCCTTACCGCGGGTGTACTGACTCAGTTTCGCGTCCACGCCCAGCAGTGCGCGCAGCAGACGTTGCAGCGGTGGTTGCTTGCGCTGCCGGCGGTCATCGAAACGGCGCCGGATGAGATGAACGGACGGAACCACCGCGGGACCAACGGCATCCATCACGTGGTCGGCGTGGCCTTCCAACAGGGTGCCGAGCACCAGAAGCCGGTCGAGCGCCTCGCGTTGCGGTTCGGACTGCACAGCACGAACCAGCCCGAGCACACCGGCGTTGGCGGGATCCGGTGCACCCGCCGATACCCGACGTCGGTCCCTGACGAATTCAGCGAGACGGCCGATAACCTGGCCGACCTCATCATCGCGGTCACCGGTCAGCACACCGATCGCACGCGACATATGTTGGGTGAGCCAGGGATTGGCGGTGAACTGCACGCGGTGGGTGACCTCATGCAGGCACACCCACAACCGAAAGTCCTTCGGCACCAACCGAAGTTGACGTTCGACAGAGATCACATTCGGATACACCAGAAACAGGCAGCCACCGTCATCGGCGGCGAAGGGATCGTATTGGCCGAGGATTCCCGAGGAGACGAACGCCAGTACCGCGCCGGTCTGCGCTCCGGCCATCCGGCCCGAGGCGCTGGTGTTCGGAGTTTCGGTTCCGCCGGTCATCACCCGCATGGAGTCCGCTGCCGTGCGAATCCATTGCTCGCGGTTGATGATTCGCGCCTCGGGAACCGGGCTATCGCTGAAAAGCCCGGTGACGTCGCGGACCGGACCCTCAGCGTTCAAGGAGGCCGCGGCGAGTTCGTCGATCACCTGTCGGCGCGTGTAGTCGGTCGTGGCCGGGCCGGGCCGGGTCAGTCGGGCCCCGACAGTGCCGGCGAACCGCCAGTCGACCGCCTTCCCGACGGACAGCTGGGTGGACCCGCTCATGAGGCGCAACCGCAGCTACGCAGCGTTGCAGCTAGCGCATCAATGGCGGTTCGTCCCTCAATCCCTGCGTTGTTCGAGATGAATGCGAATGTCAGCACCCGGCCACTGGTATCGGTGACGATCCCGGCCAATGAATTGGTCTTGGTCAGCGACCCGGTCTTGGCACGCAACCACCCGGCCGGAGATTTCATCTGATCGCCGCCGACGAATCGGTTGGACAGCGTGCCGCTACCGCCCGCAATCGGCAGCAGGTCCACCAACGGCCGAAGGGCTGGCTGGTCGGGACCGACTGCGGCGCCGACCACCCCGTCGAGGGTCTTGGATGTCAGCAGATCCGCCACCGACAGGCCGCTGGAATCCACCAGCGAGGCACCGGTCGTGTCGATCTTGGCTGCCGAGAGCTTGCTCAGTGTCGCGTCGACGCCACCGGCGAAACTCAGGGGCCGGCCGGTGGCCTTGGCCACCTCGCGGGCGATGGTTTCGGCCATCACGTTGTCCGAGGCATTCATCATCTCGAGCAGCCGCTCCATCAGCGGGGCGGACTGCACCGAGGCCAACTGCCGACCTTCGGCCGGGCCGGGCGCGAAGGTGACCCGGGCCGGGTCGATACCGAGTGCCACGGCCAGGGCGCGTCCGGCGTCCAGGGCCGGAGTCGGCGATCGACGAGATTCCAGTGTGGTCGGCTGAATGCGGCCGGCGTCGAGCATCACCGACTGAATCGGGGCGATATCCCCGCCCTTGATGTCCTCCGGATCCCAGCCGGGAGCCATGTCGGGACCGGTGAACAACGACGTGTCGACCTGCACCGCAGTCGGTGTCAGTCCGCTCTTGCGCACCTGGTCGGCGAGGTCGGAGATACGCGCCGCGCCGCGATACCAGGTGTCGATGCCCGGCGGCGCTGCGGACAGGGTGGGATCACCCCCACCCACAAGCACGACCACGCCCGGCATCCGGGTCTGGTCAGCGGCCTGGACCGTGGTGGTGACGCGGGCACTGCGGTCCAGAGTGAGCAGGGCGGCACCCGCGGTGAGCACCTTATTCGTCGACGCAGGCTGCATCGGCATGCCGGCGCGCTGCTCCCATATCTGCTGGCCGCTCGTGGCGTCGGTGATGATCCCGGTCAGATTGCCGAGGTTGGGATCGCTGACTGCCGCAGCCAGGGCGGCCGTCAGGCCGGCCGTGGTCGGCACCGGGGCGGCATCCGCCAGGGGCACGACAGCGGGCCGCGCACTGGCCGGCGCCCGCGGCGGCGGCACCTGTGCACTGCTCTTGCCACCGGAGGTCAGCAATGCCGCGGCCGCGACGACCACCGCGACCACCGCAATCACCGCCGCTGCCAGCACCACGTGGGTGCGGTGCGCAGGTGTGCCAACCATGATTCTCCCGACTGCTGTGGCATTCATTGTGCCCAACGGGCGCATACCGAAGGGTATCGCTCAGTTAGGGTGTTTTCCGTCGCCACGGGGCGACGCCGAGGCAAGAAGGAGTCGCGCGGTGCAGTTCGACGTCACAATCGAGGTGCCGAAAGGCCACCGCAACAAGTACGAGATCGACCATCACACCGGCCGGCTGCGCCTGGACCGCTATCTCTACACGGCGATGGGCTACCCGGTGGATTACGGCTACATTGACGACACCCTGGGCGAGGACGGCGACCCACTGGACGCCATGGTGTTACTGCCAGAGTCGGTGTTCCCGGGCGTGGTCATCGAAGCTCGTCCGGTTGCCATGATGCACATGGAGGACGAGGCCGGCGGGGATGACAAGGTTCTATGTGTGCCGGCCGGCGACACCCGCTGGGACCATATCCAGGAAATCGACGATGTGCCGCAGTTCGAGATCGACGCGATCAAGCACTTCTTCGCCCACTACAAGGACCTCGAGCCCGGCAAGTTCGTCAAGGCCAGCGACTTCGTCGGCCGCCTCGAAGCCGAGGCCGAAGTCGAACGTTCCCGGGCCCGCTTCGCCGCCGAGGGCCACTAAAACTCTGGCGCCGGCCGAGAGTTTTCCCGGCTGTAACACGCGGTAACCCGGCCGTGGCATCGAGTGGCGATGATCGCTGCTGTGCTGCTGCATCAGGATGTGGGACTCGAGGCCTTCAACAGGCTGCCGACTCGCAAGGCCGTGCATGCGCTATACGAGTGCGTCAACAGCGTGGCAATGGCCGTGGATCTCGCCAAGACGCGTCCCTATGCCGACCACGCCGCGCTGTACCGCGCGGCCGATGCGGTGCTGTTCGCACTGTCCGAGGCTTCAATCGACGACATCATGGCGGCCCATCCCAGGGTCGGGAGGCGGCCCGGCAGCACCTACTCGCGGTCTGAGCAGTGTTCGCTGTACGACCCCCGCCCCGGGGCGATGTACCTGTTGGCTGTCGCGACGCGCAGCTACGCGGAGAGGTTCGGTTTCGAGTTCGTCCTGCATGTCGGCCGGGACGGCGCCGATCGCACATCCACAACGGTGCTCGCCGCGATCGGCGATCGGATGCATAACGACCTCGAAACCGAGCGTAAGGTCGTGCGCAACGAGATCGCTAAGCTCAACCGCAGCCGACTCGAGCGGATGATCGGACCCCGGGGCGGTTACGACAACTGGACGTGAGTCCGACAGCCCGCTGGGTATAGGCGGAGTCAGACCTCAACGGGCGTCGGCGGCGCGCGTCTTGTAAAGGCTTGCCACAGTGGTGATCAGCAGCGTCACGATGATCACCGCCAGGCTCAGCAGGGTCGGGATTTCCGGCACCGGAACACCCTCACCGCCATTGATGAACGGCAACTTGTTCTCATGCAGCGCGTGCAGCAGAAGTTTCACGCCGATGAAGAACAGGATGAATGCCAGGCCCTGGGACAGGTAGACGAGGCGTTGCAGCAGATCTCCCAACAGAAAGTACAACTGCCTCAGTCCCATCAGCGCGAAGACGTTGGCGGTGAACACCAGGTAGGGCTCACTGGTGAGCCCGTAGATCGCCGGAATCGAGTCCACCGCGAACAACAGGTCGGTGGTGGCCAACGCGACGATCACCAGGAACATCGGGGTCATCATCCGCTTGCGACCCTGTTTGACGTAGAGCTTGAGACCGTGCCAGCCGTCGGTGGTGTTGAGGTAGGTCTTCGCGAAGCGCACGACCGCGTTGTCGGCGTCGTCGCTGTGGTCGGTATCGCGAACCAGTCGGATCGCGGTCACCACCAGAAAGGCTCCGAACAGATAGAAAATCCACGAAAACTGTTTGATGGCAACGGCTCCCAGCGCGATGAAGATGCCCCGGAACACCAGCGCCAAGACGATCCCGACCAGCAACGCCTGCTGCTGGTGGACCTTGGGCACATTGAAGCTGGCCATGATGATGATGAAGATGAAGAGGTTGTCGATGGACAGGCTGTATTCGGTGAGCCACCCGGCGTAGAACTCCACACCGAACTGACTGCCGTGGAACTTCCACACCCACAAGCCGAACAGAACCGCCATCCCGATGTAGAAAGCCAGCGCGGTGACACACTCGCTTTTGCTCGGCTCATGCGGCCGACGGGCGAACACCACCACGTCGAAAAGCAGGACCGCAAGAGTGACCCCGAGGGTGATCGCCCACTCGATCGCGGAAACATCCACTGCGCAGACCTCCGGCCGTCGAAAAACGCCCGAGGTCTCTTCCGCCGCCGATAGCGGCCCGCGGAACCGGAAGGCCGACAGACGGCCAACGTGGTGACGACACCGCGACGAAGGAATACTCCCCTCTGCTGAGCCAGTGTGTCAGGTTCGCGGGCTCGATGCGACACCGGGGCGCGGGAGGCTGTCAGCACCTAGGATTCACAACCGTGGCGATGCCCGAGATCCCTTCCCGATATCTGCGCTCGAGCCAAGCCCCGCCGCCGCGAACACTGGTCGACGTTCTCTACGCCACCGCATCGCGCTACCCGGACGCCCCCGGCATCGACGACGGCACGATCCAGTTGACCTACTCCGAGATAATCGCCGATCTCGAGGCGGGTATGCGATGGCTGGCCGCGCGCGGAATCGGCAGAGGTGACCGGATCGGCGTCCGAATGCCATCGGGGGGCTACTCGTTGTACATGGCGATCCTCTCGGTGTTGGCCGCCGGCGCGGCTTACGTGCCGGTGGACGCCGACGACCCCGAGGAGCGGGCAGAGTTGGTCTTCGGCGAGGCCGCCGTGGCGGGTGTCATCACCGAGGCCGGTCTGACCCGTGGCCCGGGTGCGTCGCGCGGCTGGAATGCGGCGCCGCCGGTACCTGGTGATGACGCCTGGATCATCTTCACGTCGGGCTCTACCGGCGTACCGAAGGGCGTGGCGGTCACCCACCGCAACGCAGCGGCGTTCATCGACGCCGAGGCACAAATGTTCCTGCAGGACAACCCCATTGGGCCGGGCGATCGGGTGCTCGCCGGCCTGTCCGTCGCGTTCGACGCCTCATGTGAGGAGATGTGGCTGGCCTGGCGGCACGGCGCCTGCCTGGTTCCCGCACCCCGCGCCCTGGTTCGCAGCGGTATGGATCTCGGGCCCTGGCTGGTCTCGCGCGACATCACCGTGGTGTCGACGGTGCCGACGCTGGCAGCACTGTGGCCGGCCGAGGCGCTCGAAGCGGTCCGGCTGTTGATCTTCGGCGGCGAAGCATGTCCGCCCGAGTTGGCTGAGCGCCTCGCCGTGGACGGCCGCGAAGTGTGGAACACCTACGGACCGACCGAGGCCACCGTGGTGGCCTGCGGTGCCAGGCTCCATGGTTCGGCGCCGGTCAGTATCGGATTGCCGCTGGCGGGTTGGGATCTCGTCGTCGTCGACAACACCGGTACCCCGGTCGAACTCGGCGGCGTCGGTGAACTGGTGATCGGCGGCGTCGGCCTGGCCCGCTACCTCGACCCGGATAAGGACGCCGAGAAGTACGCGCCGATGCCGTCGCTGGGGTGGAGCCGCGCCTACCGCAGCGGTGATCTGGTTCGGCTGGAGACCGACGGACTGTACTTCCAGGGCCGCGCCGACGATCAGGTGAAGGTCGGCGGGCGCCGCATTGAACTCGGCGAAGTCGACTCAGCACTGGTGCACCTGCCCGGAGTCAGCGGCGGCGCTGCTGCCGTGCGCAAAACCGCAAGCGGCACACCTGTTTTGGTGGGTTACATCGCCTCGGCAGACCCGTCTTTCGATCTGGATGCCGCACGCGCCCACCTCACCGAGTCGCTGCCCGCGGCGATGGTGCCCCGGCTGGTCCTGCTTGATGAACTTCCCACCCGCACGTCGGGCAAGGTCGATCGCGACGCCCTGCCGTGGCCTCCGCCCGGGTACGCCCACGATGACGGACCGGAACTGGGCGGCACCATGGGCTGGCTTGCGGCAATGTGGCGAGATGTCCTCGGCGCGAGCGTGGACGGGCCGGAGGCGGACTTCTTCGCCCTCGGCGGCGGTTCACTGACCGCGGCGCAGTTGGTCGTTGCACTGCGCGGCCGATATCCGGAGATGACGGTCGGCCACCTGTACGACCACCCCCGACTGGGGTCGCTGGCGGGATTCCTCGACGATATCGACAAGCAGAACCCCGCGCCGGTCGCCGTCACGCCGCGAGTGGTCGCACCCACACCGCTGTTCACCCGGGTGGCCCAGGTGCTGCTGACCGTGCCGCTGACCACCCTGACCGGTTTGCAGTGGGTGACCTGGCTGGCTCTGGTCAACAATGTCGCGGCACGGTGGTACCCGCTGCCGTGGTTGGTGACGGTGAACTGGTGGCTGGTTGCGGTGGCGTTCATCGCATTCATCACCCCACTGGGCCGCATGGGCATTGCGGTACTGGGAGCCAGGATGCTGCTGGGGGGCTTGAAGCCGGGCACCTACCGCCGGGGCGGGTCAGCGCATATGCGGGTGTGGCTGGCCGAGCGGCTTGCCGACGCCAGCGGTGCGGAGAATCAGGCCGGAGCACCCTGGCTGGTGTATTACGCTCGCGCACTTGGTAATTCGGTCGGTAAGGGCGTGGATCTACACTCGGCGCCGCCGGTGACGGGCATGCTGAGCATGGGCCACCGCAGTTCGGTTGAGCCCGAGGTCGACCTGACCGGGCATTGGATCGACGGCGATCAGTTCCACGTTGGGCCCATCACCATCGGCGATGACGCCACCGTCGGCGCGCGGACCGCTCTGCTGCCCGGGGCGGTGATCGGTAAGAACGCCGACGTGGCAGCCGGTTCGGCGGTGGTCGGCAAGGTCAAGAACGGCCAGTATTGGAAGGGGTCGCCCGCGGTGAAGTCGGGCAAGGCTCGGCACCCCTGGCCGGACCACCGCCCGCCGCGGGCCTCGCACTGGGTCGGCGTGTACGGAGTGTCCTCGCTAGTGCTCGGCGCGCTGCCCCTGGCGGCACTGGGCGCCGGGTTCGCGGTGCTGGCCTGGGCCGCCCGGCAGCCGACCACCCTCGGTGACGCGATCGGTGCCGCAGCACCGTGGATACCGGTGGCCACGCTGGTCGCACTGGGCGTCTACGCGCTGCTGACGGTGCTCGCAGTGCGCATGTTGTCGCTGGGCTTGCGCGAGGGCTATCACCCGGTCCGCAGCCGGGTGGGTTGGCAACTGTGGGCCACCGAACGGTTGATGGACGCCGCCCGCAACTATCTGTTCCCGCTGTATGCCAGCCTGCTCACCCCGGTGTGGTTGCGGATACTGGGTGCGAAGGTGGGTCGCAACACCGAGATTTCCACCGCGCTGCTAACACCGAAGTTCACCGTGGTCGAGGACGGCGCCTTCCTGGCTGACGACACCATGGTCGCGTCCTACGAACTGGGCGGCGGCTGGATACACGTGGCAACCGCCACCGTCGGCAAGCGGGCATTCCTGGGTAACTCGGGCATCACCCAGCCCGGACGACGCGTTCCCGACGATGGTCTGGTGGCGGTGCTGTCGGCGACGCCCGCCAAGGCAAAGGCGGGTTCGTCATGGCTGGGCAGCCCGCCGGTTCGACTTCGACGCAACGCCGATCAGGCCGACCTCGCACTGACCTATAACCCGCCACTGCGGCTGAAGATGATGCGCGGAGCCGTCGAGACCTGCCGGCTGGTCCCGGTGATGGTGACCTTCGCGATCGGAGCGGCGACATTGGCGGGCCTGCAGGCGCTGATTCTGCGCGGCGGTTACGGCCTCGCCGCCCTGGGCGGCGGGGTGGTACTCATGATCGCCGGAGCGGTGGCGGGGGGTTCCGCGGTGATCGCGAAATGGCTTGTGGTGGGGCGCATCCGGGTGAGCGAGCACACATTGTGGTCATCATTCGTATGGCGCAACGAAGTGTCAGACACCTTCGTCGAGACGGTTGCCGCACCGTGGTTCGCCCGGGCCGCCAGCGGCACACCGGTGATGAATATGTGGCTGCGGGCTCTCGGCGCGAAGATCGGCCGGGGCGTGTGGTGCGAAACGTACTGGCTGCCCGAAGCCGATCTGGTGACACTCGGTGACGCCAGCACGGTCAACCGCGGCTGCGTGGTTCAGACCCATCTGTTCCACGACCGGATTATGCGAATGGACACCGTCGTTCTCGAGGCCGGCGCCACCCTCGGGACGCACTGCGTTGCATTACCCGCGTCACGGATCGGTGCGGGTGCGACGATCGGCCCGGCATCGCTGGTGATGCGCGGCGACGAGGTGCCGGCATCGACCCGATGGCAGGGCAATCCCATTTCGCCGTGGCAGGTTCCACGTCGCAAGGCCCGCAGCACGCCGCGACCAGAAGCAGTGGAGATCCCGGCGTGAAGCAGCCGGCCAAGAAACCCCGGAAAGCGCCGGTGATCGACCCGTACCTGCCGCATAACGGAAACTTCGGTTATCGGGTGTCGCGCTATGAACTCGATCTGGAATACAAGGTGGCCAGCAACCGACTCGCCGGTACCGCGACCATTACCGCCGTCACCCTGGCGTCACTGCAGACATTCACCCTGGATTTATCCGACACCCTGAGCGCAACCAAGGTCACCGTGAACGGGCGCCGGCCGACCCACTTCGGCGCATCGGAGGGCAAGCTGCGGATCCGGCTCGCCGCGCCGCTGCCGGCCGGCTCGGCGATGTCGATCATGATCCGCTACGGCGGGGCACCGCGGCTGATCCGAAGCCTCTGGGGTGATGTCGGTTTCGAGGAACTGGCCAACGGTGTGCTGGTGGTCGGCCAGCCCAACGGCTCGCCGACCTGGTTCCCGTGCGATGACCATCCCAGCTCGAAAGCCAGCTACCGCACCCAGATCAGCACCGACAGTCCGTACTACGCAGTCGCAGCCGGCGGGCTCCAGTCGCGACGGGTCCGGGCCGGCCAGACCGTCTGGATCTATGAGCAACCCGAGCCGACGTCTACCTATCTGGCGACCCTGCAGATCGGTATGTACTCAGCCCACCGGCTGGCCAAGGCACCGGTTCCAATACAGGCGGTGCTGCCCGACCGGCTCCGGGCCAACTTCGAGCACGATTTCGCGCGCCAGCCCGAGATGATGAAGTTATTCGTCACATTGTTCGGTCCCTATCCCCTGTCCAGTGGTTACACGGTGGTGGTGACCGATGACGAGCTTGAGATTCCGCTGGAGGCCCAGGGCATTTCGATCTTCGGCTCCAACCACTGCGACGGCACCCGGACCTCGGAGCGGCTGATCGCTCACGAACTGGCCCATCAGTGGTTCGGCAACAGCGTCACTGCGCGGCGGTGGCGCGACATCTGGCTGCATGAAGGGTTCGCCTGCTACGCGGAATGGCTGTGGTCGGAAAACTCCGGTGGACGCAGCGCCGATGAACTCGCCCGCCAGCACCACCGCCGGCTGGGCGCGGAACCACAGGATCTGTTGCTGGCCGATCCCGGCCCAACGGACATGTTCGATGACCGGGTCTACAAACGGGGCGCGTGCACCCTGCATGCCCTGCGCACCCTCATCGGTGACACCAACTTCTTTGCCCTCCTTCGCGATTGGACCACCCGGCACCGGCACGGCACGGTCGTCACCGATGACTTCACCGGATTGGCGGCGAACTACGCGGAGGTGTCGCTGCGGCCGCTGTGGGAGTCCTGGCTGTACTCGACCAGGGTTCCGCCGCTGTGACTGATGCCGGTGCCGGGTTCGATGCGCTCAGTGCGTCGGCCGGGCCCATCGCGCGCGGCAGCGTCGCACGGGTCGGGATCGCCACCGCGATCACCGCGGCATGCGGATACGCCGTGCTGTATCTGGCTGCCCGCACCCTTGACCCGGCCGGCTTCTCGGTGTTCGGTGTGTTCTGGGGAGCGTTCGGTCTGGTCTCCGGAGCGGCGAACGGACTGCTACAGGAAGCGACCCGCGACGTGCGCGCCGCCTCGCAATCCGAACCCGCGGCAACGGCAACAGATCAACGCGTCGATCGCCCGCACACCCACCCGATGCGGGTTGGGGCCGGCGTCGGTCTTGTCGCTGCGGCGATCATCGCCATCACATCCCCACTGTGGGCTCCCCACGTATTCGCCGAGGCGCGTCCACTGTCGGTGGCATTGCTTTCTATCGGGCTTGCCGGGTTCTGTCTGCACGCAACACTGCTGGGAATGCTTGCCGGGACAGGGCGGTGGACGAACTACGGCTCGCTGATGGTCACCGATGCCGTAATCCGAGTCATGATCGCCACGGCGACCTTTCTCTTAGGTTGGGGCCTTGTTGGGTTCCTGTGGGCGACGGTCGGGGGCGCAGTGGCCTGGATACTGCTGTGGTCGGTGTCCGCCGGCACGCGAACAGCAGCCCAATTGCGCACGCCTGGAAAAGTTTCCACCTATCTGCGGGGCGCGTCACATTCGATCGCAGCATCGGGTGCGAGCGCGATCCTGGTGATGGGTTTTCCGGTTCTGCTCAAGGCCACCTCCGGGCAGTTGGGTGCAGCCGGTGGGGTGGTGATACTCGCGGTCACCCTCACGCGTGCCCCATTGCTGGTTCCGATGACCGCGATGCAAGGCAACCTGATCGCCTATTTCGTCGATCGGCGTCATGCCCGACTGCGAGCCCTGCTGAAGCCTGCCGCGGTTGTGCTCGCAGTCGGAACGGTTGGGGTCCTGGCCGCCGGATTCGTGGGGCCGTGGCTGCTGCGGTTCGCCTTCGGTCCCGAGTACCAGACCTCCGGCACCCTGCTGGCCTGGCTCACGGCGGCGGCGGTGGCGATCGCGATCCTGACCCTGACCGGATCGGCGACGGTGGCCGCCTCGCTGCACCGGGCGTATTCGCTTGGTTGGGTGGCGGCGACAGTGGCTGCGGCGCTCCTGCTGACCCTGCCACTGAGTCTGGAAACGCGGACCGTCGTCGCGCTACTGTGTGGGCCACTGGTGGGGATTGCCGTGCACCTCACGGCACTGGCCCGTGCGGACGACTGAGCCGGGTCCGAACAAGCGTGTAGTTTGTGGGCATCGACACGTCCAGCGTCTGGATCATCGTTCCAGCATTCAATGAGGCGCAGGTCATCGGCGATGTCATCGCAGACCTGCGGTCGGTGTTCGCCCGTGTGGTGTGTGTGGATGACGGCAGCCGCGACGACACAGCCGATGTCGCACTGCGGGCCGGCGCTCATGTGGTGTCACATCCGGTGAACCTGGGTCAGGGCGCAGCTATCCAAACCGGGGTGGAGTACGCCCGCCGCCAACCGGGTGCAGCGGTGTTCGCCACATTCGATGCCGACGGACAACATCGGCTTAAGGATGTCGTGTCGATGATGGAACGGCTGTCCCGAGGTGATGTCGACATCGTCATCGGCACCCGTTTCACGGGTTCCACGATCAACCAGACCCCACCGCTGAAACGCCTCATCCTGCGAGCAGCCGCGTCGTTAAGTCCGAGCAGCCGACGCCTGGGTCTCACCGATGCCCATAACGGGCTGCGGGTGTTCGGCAGGTCCGTCGCCGATGAGCTCAACCTGACCATGAGCGGGATGAGCCACGCCAGCGAGTTCATCGCACTGATCGACGAGAACCATTGGCGGGTGGCCGAAGAGCCCGTCGAGATCCTCTATACCGACTATTCGCTGTCCAAGGGACAACCCCTACTCAACGGTGTGAACATCGTCTTCGACGGATTCCTGCGAGGGAGGATGCGACGGTGAACTGGATCCAGGTGCTGCTAATCGCCGCGGTCGTCACGCTACTGGTGTACCTGTTGCGGTCGCGAACCAATGCCAAGGCGAAGGCTTGGGTCAAGCTGGGTTACGTGCTTTTCGTCATCGCGGCGGTATACGCGATCCTGCGACCGGACGACACCACCGTGGTAGCCAACTGGCTCGGCGTGGACCGCGGCACCGACCTGTTGTTCTACGCGTTGGTGATCGCGTTCGTATTCACCACGTTGAGCACCTATCTGCGGTTCAAGGAACTCGAATTGCGCTACGCCCGACTGGCCCGGGCGATCGCACTTGACGGAGCCCGGACGCCGAAGGACTAGGACGCCGAAGGACTAAAGCTCGCGGAAATACTCGACGGTGCGGCGCACACCGTCCTCGAGGTGCACGGCGGCCCGCCAACTCAGCACCAGTTCGGCCTTGCGGGCATCCAGGCTGGACCGCTTCAGGTCACCCAACCGGGCCGGAGCGGACTGCGGTTCGTCGGGGGCGCCGATCACGCCCGCCACCACGGAGTGCAACTTCCGGTCGCTGGTCTCCACGCCGGTGCCGATGTTGAACCGCTGCCCTGAGCCGGGATTGCCCGACGCGCGAACGAAGGCGTCGACGACATCGTCGACGAAGACGTAGTCGCGGGTGTTAGAACCGTCGCCGAACACCACGGTGGGCTCACCGGCCAACAGGGCCTTGACGAAGATCGCCACCACCCCCGCCTCGCCGTGCGGATCCTGGCGTGGCCCATAGACATTCGACGGCGCGATATGCGAACAGTCCATTCCGTGCAGGTTCCGGAACGTATTGAGATAGATCTCCCCGGCAACCTTGCTCGCCGCGTACGGCGATGCCGGATCGGTCGGGGCGGTCTCACTGGTCGGGTAGTTTCGCGGCACGCCGTAGACCGACCCCCCGGACGAGGTATGAACCACCTTGCGAACACCGGCCAGCCGGGCGGCTTCGGCCACCCGAACGGTACCCACGACATTGACGGTCGCGTCGAATTGCGGATCCGATACCGAACGCCGGACATCGATCTGGGCGGCCAGGTGGTAGACAACCTCGGGCTTGGCTTCGGCCAGCAACCCGATCAGGTCGGCGCTGACGATATCGGCCTCGACGAATTCGAACGCCCCATGGCTGCGGGCGCCGTCGAGATTGGCCACCCGACCGGAACTGAGATCGTCGATGCCGATGACGGTGTGTCCGTCGGTGAGCAACCGGTCGACCAGTGTGGAGCCGATAAAACCGGCCGCCCCGGTGACCAGTGCGCGCATCCGGCCACCATACCGGTGACGTGGCGGGGCGCACCCGTACAGTCGAGGCGATGTCTGTTCGGCCGACCGCGGGTGTGTCGACGGTCGCCGCGGTGGCCGCGGCGCTGATCGGGCTGCAGTTGATCCTTCGCGCGGTTCTGGCGTTCGGCGGGTATTTCTACTGGGACGATCTGATCCTGGTCGGCCGGGCCGGAACTCAGCCCCTACTGTCCAGTGCGAATCTGTTCACCGATCACGACGGGCATGTCATGCCGGCGGCCTTCCTGCTCGGCGGTGCGATCACCCGACTGGCGCCACTGGTGTGGGCCGGGCCCGCGGTGAGTCTTATTGTGTTGCAACTGATCGCATCACTGGCGCTGCTACGGACTTTGCACGTAATCCTGGGTTGGCGTCCCGTTCTACTGGTTCCGCTGATTTTCGCGTTGTTCACCCCCCTGGGCGTACCGGGGTTCGCCTGGTGGGCGGCGGCGTTGAACTGTCTGCCAATGCTGGCTGCGCTGGCCTGGGCGTGTGGCGACGCAATCATGCTGGTACGCACCGGCCAGCAGCGCTACGCGGTTACCGGCACACTGGCGTATCTGGGCGGACTGCTGTTCTTCGAGAAGTCCGCCGTGATCCCCTTCGTGGCCTTCGGTATGGCCGTGCTGCTGTGCCACGTGCACGGAGATACCGGGGCGTTGCGGACGGTGTGGCGCCGGGGGCTGCGACTCTGGGCGGCAATGCTGGCGGTGACCGCCGGGTGGGTGGTGCTCTACGTGGTGGTGGTCGATCAGCGACGCTGGAGCTGGGATCTGGCGATGACGTGGGACCTGTTGTGGCGCTCGGTAACTCACGGAATCGTGCCCGGCCTGGTCGGGGGACCGTGGGTGTGGCAACGCTGGGCGCCGGCATCGCCGTGGGCGGTGCCGCCGGTTGCGGCGATGGTCCTCGGCTGGCTGGCCCTGATGACGGCGGTGGCGGTGTCAATGCTGCGCAAGCGGAACATCGGGGTCCTATGGCTGGCTGCCGTCGGATACGTGATCGCCTGCCAGGTACCGATCTATCTGATGCGCTCTTCTGCGTTCACCGCTCTCGAGTTGGCCCAGACATTGCGCTACCTCCCCGATCTGGTGGTCGTGCTGGCGCTTCTGGCCGCAGTCGGTTTCTGCGCCCCCAACCGCGCGAATACACACTGGCTCAACGCATCTGCAAGACGAACCGCGATTGTGGCGGGTTTGTCCGCAGTGTTCGTCGCCAGCAGCCTGTTGTCGACGAGGACGTTCCTGACCAGTTGGCAGGACAACCCGACAAAGGCCTACCTGCAGAACGCGGTTCGTGGATTGGCTGCTGCCAGGGCGGCATCATCAGCGCCGCTTCTCGACCAGGAAGTCGACCCGCTGATTCTGCAGCGGGTGGTCGGACCGGAGAATCTGGCCAGCCATATGTTCGCTCTGATTGAGAGCCGTCCTAACTTCGCCAACTCCACCGATCAGTTGCGAATGCTGGACACTGCGGGCCACCTGGTCGATGCGAACGTGACGTGGGTGCGCCGGATCGTGCCGGGGCCTGCGCCACAGTGCGGCTATCTGGTTCAACCGGACGCGGCGGTGCGGATGCCCCTGGACGGCCCCCTGCTGCCGGCCGACTGGACCGCCGAGATCAACTATCTGGCCAACACCGAGGGCACCATGACGTTGGCGCTGCCCGCCGGGCCGGAAGCCCGGGTGGCGGTCCGCCCCGGCCTTAACCGGGTGTTTGTGCGGCTTTCCGGCGCCGGCGACGCGATCACCGCAACCTCCGCCACGGCCAGCCTGACGGTATGTCTGGCCTCGGGGCCGGT
>JBAXIR010000032.1:0-20679 GCA_037138275.1 Mycobacteriaceae bacterium
TACTGCCCCACTCCTCATCGCGGCTCGTACCTCGCCGCTTGATCGTCGTGCGGCTAGAGATACTGCCCCAGGTTCGACTCGGTGTCGATGGCTCGACTCGTGCTCGAGGTCTTGCCGCTGACCAGGGTCCGGATGTAGACGATCCGCTCCCCCTTCTTGCCCGAGATACGTGCCCAGTCATCGGGATTGGTGGTGTTCGGCAGATCCTCGTTCTCGGAGAACTCGTCGACTATCGAGTCGAGCAGGTGCTGGATGCGTAGACCGTGCTGGCCCGATTCGAGCACCGATTTGATCGCGTACTTCTTGGCCCTGTCGACAACGTTCTGAATCATCGCGCCGGAGTTGAAGTCCTTGAAGTACATCACCTCTTTGTCGCCGTTGGCGTAGGTGACTTCAAGGAAGCGGTTGTCGTCGATCTCGGCGTACATCCGGTCGACGACCTTCTCGATCATCGCCTTGATGCACAACGCCCGATCGCCACCGAACTCCGCGAGATCGTCGGCGTTTACCGGCAGATTCACCGTCAGGTACTTGCTGAAGATGTCCTGCGCCGCTTCGGCATCGGGACGTTCGATCTTGATCTTGACGTCAAGGCGGCCCGGCCGCAGGATCGCGGGGTCGATCATGTCCTCGCGGTTGGAGGCGCCGATGACGATGACGTTTTCCAAGCCCTCGACACCGTCGATCTCGCTGAGCAACTGCGGCACGATCGTGGTCTCGACATCGGAGCTGACACCAGTGCCGCGGGTGCGGAAGATGGAGTCCATCTCGTCGAAGAACACGATCACCGGGGTGCCCTCCGAGGCCTTCTCCCGGGCCCGCTGGAAAATCAACCGGATGTGGCGCTCGGTCTCGCCGACGAACTTGTTCAGCAGTTCGGGGCCCTTGATGTTGAGGAAGTAGGACTTCGCCTCACGGGCGTCCTCTCCGCGCACCTCGGCCATCTTCTTGGCCAGCGAGTTGGCGACCGCCTTGGCGATCAACGTCTTGCCGCAACCGGGCGGGCCGTAGAGCAACACACCCTTCGGCGGACGCAGCGAGTACTCCCGATAGAGATCCTTGTGCAGGAAAGGCAGTTCGACCGCATCGCGGATCTGCTCGATCTGTCGGGTCAGGCCGCCGATATCGCCGTAGTCAACGTCCGGCACCTCCTCCAGAACGAGGTCCTCCACCTCGGCCTTGGGAATGCGCTCGAAGGCATAACCCGCCTTGGAGTCGACCAGTAGCGAATCCCCCGGCCGCAGCTTGCGCGGCTTGTGCTCGTCGTCGAGGGCGTCAGCCACCTCGGGCGCCATAATCTCGGCCGCCACCAGTGGCTCGGCCAGCCAGACGATCCGCTCCTCATCGGCGTGGCCGATGACCAGCGCGCGGTGCCCGTCGGCAAGCACCTCGCGCAGGGTGCTGATCTCGCCGACGGCTTCGAAGTCGCCGGCCTCCACCACGGTCAGGGCCTCGTTGAGGCGGACGGTCTGGCCCTTCTTCATCGCCTTGGTCTCGATATTGGGCGAACAGGTCAGCCGCATCTTGCGTCCGGAGGTGAAGACGTCGACGGTGTCATCGTCATGGGCACCCAGGAGCACGCCGTACCCACTGGGCGGCTGGCCCAGACGGTCGACTTCCTCACGCAGCACCAGCAGTTGCTGGCGGGCTTCCTTGAGGGTGTCCATCAGCTTGGCGTTTCGGGCGGCCAGCGAGTCGACCCGGGCCTCAAGCAACTCCACGTCGCGGCCGGTGGGCTGGTTTCCACCAGCATTCTGCAATTGCTCGCGCAGGATCGACGTCTCCCTGCGAAGGAGCTCCAACTCGGCAGCGTCTTCGCTTTCTTCGTTGAAATCCCCGGGGCGATGCGACTCGCTCATAAAACCGGCTCCTTACCCCGCGCTGCACCGAAGTTGGTGATGTGGATCCCTGTTAACGCTACCGGCGATTAGACCATCATGGGCGCTGCGACGATGTCGACACCCTGACATCACTGTTAACCTGAAAACCGGTTCGACTCGACCGAAAGGACTGCCGTGACCCAGAAACTGCTGGCCACGTGCCTGGCGGCTGCTGCGATCGCAGGTGGCGCCGCCGGCGGCACAGCCGTGGTCGAGGTAATCACGCCGATGGTGTCCCCGGCGGTTCAGCCCGTGGTTCTCGCGGCTCCGCTACCACTGGACCCCGCTGCCGATGCGCCGACGGCCGACCAACTCAACGCCGTCCTCTACGGCCTGGCCGACCCAGCCGTGTCGTTCAGCGCCAAGAGCTATCTGGTCGAAGGTGGCATCGGCCGGGTCGAGGCCCGCGCCGGCGACGGCTTGATGAAAAACGCGCAGGCCAAGGGCCAACTTCCGTTGAGCTTCGCAATAGCCAACATCACCCCGGTCGCTGCCGGTGCGGCGAGTGCCGTCGTCACCGCGACCGGACCCGCCATGGCTGGAATCACCCAGACCATCGTCTTCGTCAACCAGGGCGGCTGGAAGCTGTCACGTGCCTCAGCCGGTTTGGTGCTGAGCATGTTCAACGGCTGAGCCGGCACCTGTGGGATGCGTCACGCTACCCGCCGTTGATCTGACCCGGCGATGACCGACAACGGCATGTGGATCGGCTGGCTGGAATTCGACATCCTGCTCGGCGACGTTCATTCGCTGAAGGAGAAGCGGTCGGTCGTGCGGCCGATCGTGGCGGAGTTGCAGCGCAGGTTCAGTGTGTCCGCGGCCCAGACCGGCACGCTGGATCTGCACCGCCGGGCCGGCATTGGCGTTGCGGTGGTGGCTGGCGACCGAGCACATGTGGTGGAGGTGCTCGACGCCGCCGAGCGACTGGTTGCAGGCCGTCCGGAGATCGAATTGCTCTCGGCGCGAAGAGATTTGCGCCGTAGCGACGACTAGGCCGTGCCGCGACCCTTCTTACGATGCGGCGTCGGTGTGACGGTTCCGGGCGCCAGTCGGCGCGCTGAGATCAGAAACGCGGTGTGTCCGCGCATGGTGTGCTCCGGGCGCACGGCGAGGCCGACGACATTCCAGCCGCGCTGCAGGCTCTCCCATGACCGCGGCTCGGTCCAGCACTGCCGCTCGCGCAACGCCTCGACCGTCCTGGACAGCTGTGTGACGGTGGCGACGTAGATGATCAGTACCCCGCCCGGCACGAGCATCCGCCCAACAGCGTCCAGCACATCCCAGGGTGCGAGCATGTCGAGCACCGCGCGGTCCACCGAGGCATCGGCCAGGTCGGAGTCGACCACATCGGAGATGATCAGCCGCCAGTTGGCCGGCTCGGCACCGAAGAATGTCGCGACATTGCGCCGGGCATGGTCGGCATGATCGTCGCGTACCTCATAGGAGATCACCATGCCGTCCGGTCCGACGGCGCGCAGCAGCGAACAGGTCATCGCCCCGGATCCGGCACCGGCCTCCAGCACCGTGGCGCCGGGGAAGATATCGCCCTCGTGGATGATCTGTGCGGCATCCTTGGGGTAGATCACCTGCGCGCCGCGCGGCATGGACATGACGTAATCGACCAGCAGCGGACGGAGCACCAGGAACGCGTCGCCGCCCGAGGACTTGATCACGCTGCCCTCCGGCTGCCCGATCACATCGTCGTGCGCGACGATTCCGCGGTGGGTGTGGAACTCGGCTCCGGTGGTCAGGATCATCGTGTAGTGCCGACCCTTAGGGTCGGTCAGTTGAACCCGGTCGCCGACGGCGAACGGCCCGGTCCTGCGCGGGGCGTCGTCGGTCACAGCACGTCAGCCTGCCACAACCACACTGCCGCGGTTGCCCCGGTCAGCGCAGTCCTATGCTCACAGAACTCGCAACTCAACCGTTCGGTGAAACCTGATGAAGATGAATGCCGCCGTCCTGTGGAACTACGAACAGGACTGGAGCGTCGAGGAAGTCGATCTCGATCCGCCGCAGGCGGGCGAGGTTCTGGTGTCCTTCGAGGCCACCGGACTGTGCCACTCCGATCACCATATCCGCACCGGCGATCTGCCCGCCCCGGTGCCGATCATCGGCGGCCATGAGGGCGCCGGCGTCGTAGTGGAGGTCGGCCTCGGCGTTCGCGAATTGAAAACCGGCGACCATGTGGTGGCCGCCTTCCTGCCGGCGTGTGGTCGCTGCCGCTGGTGTGCAACCGGACGGTCGAACCTCTGCGATATGGG
Source organism: Mycobacteriaceae bacterium (assembly GCA_037138275.1). Taxonomy (GTDB): domain Bacteria; phylum Actinomycetota; class Actinomycetes; order Mycobacteriales; family Mycobacteriaceae; genus Mycobacterium. The sequence goes on from JBAXIR010000032.1 coordinate 4,145, forward strand.
CGCCAACAGCCTCATCGGACTGCAACCCGACGGCACGTTCCGTCGCCATGCCCGCGGGCAGGATGTTTACGCCGCCATCGGCCTCGGCACCTTCGCGCCCTACGGCACCGTGCCGGAGGCGTCGATGATCAAGATCGACGACGACATTCCCCTGGCGCAGGCCTGCCTGCTGGGGTGCGGTGTCACCACCGGTTGGGGGTCAGCGGTCAACACCGCCGACGTGCGCCCCGGTGACACCGTGGTGGTGATCGGCTGTGGCGGGATCGGCAGCGGTGCCATCCAGGGAGCGCGCCTGGCCGGCGCGGAGAAGATCGTCGTCGTCGACATCGTGGAAGCCAAGCGGGACAAGGCTTTTGTGTTCGGCGCCACCCACTTCGCCACCTCGATGGTCGAAGCCACCGCACTGGTGGCTGAACTGACCCGAGGCGTGATGGCCGACTCGGCAATCCTGACCGTCGGTCTGATCGAGGGGCCGATTATCAACGAGGCGTTCGACATCGTGTCCAAGGGCGGCGCCGTGGTGCTGACCGCACTGGCCCCCGTCGCCGATGTCACACCCACACTGCCGACCGCGATGATCACGCTGTTCCAAAAACGGTTACTCGGCAGTCTGTACGGCGAGGCAAACCCGCGCGCCGACATACCGCGGCTACTCAGTCTGTACCGGGAAGGCAAGCTGCTGCTCGACGAGACCATCACCGCCGAGTACAAACTGGACGAGATCAACGAGGCCTACGACGATATGCTCGCCGGCCGCAATATCCGTGGCGTGGTTATCCACGCGCACTGATCGTTCTACAGTGCGCTGGTGGCGTAGGCGACCGCAACACCGGCGATCACGGCGACGACGTCCTCGCCTAACGCGACCGGCCGGTCCCGCCCCTCGTTGGCGGCGACCAGGGCGGTGCGTGTCGCGTAGCCACCGAGGGTGCCCAGCACCGCGCCGATCATGCCCGCACCCAGGCTGCCCCAGCGGTATCCCCACGCCGTTCCGAGCACCGCACCCGCAAAGGCACCGGTGGCGATCCGCACCAGGAACTGCGGCGCACTCTTGCGACTCGGCAGGGTGGGCATCTTGTCGCTGACGAGTTCGGCGACCGCCAGCACCGTCAGAACCGCCACGGTGGCCCAGTGGCCCATCCACGACGCCCACGTCCCGGACAGGTTGATCCAGTGCAGGAAGGCGGCCCAGGCAAGGACGGCGGGGGCGGTGAAGGCCCGCAGACCGGCGACCACGCCGATCAACAGGGCCAGCAGCAATACCAGCGCATGCGTCATGACCGGGACGCTAGCACGACTAGAACCGGCAGAATCTGACGTCGGAGGCGAGGATCGCCTTGGCGCCGATCGCCGCGATCCGGTCCATGATCGTGTTGACCTCCCGGCGCGGCACCAGGGCGCGCACCGCCACCCAGTCGGGGTCGGCCAGTGGCGCGATGGTGGGTGACTCCAGACCCGGGGTGATGGCGGTGGCCTGCTCGAGCACCGCACGCGGGCAGTCGTAATCGAGCATCAGGTACTGCTGGCCGAACACCACGCCCTGCACCCGGGCCGCGAGTTGATCGCGTGCTGCACGGTTCTCCTCGGCATCGGCGCGTTCGATCAGCACCGCCTCGGAATCCACCAGCGGCTCACCGAAGGCGACGAGATCGTGCAGGCTCAGGGTGCGCCCGGAGCCCACGACATCAGCGATTGCGTCAGCCACCCCGAGCTGCACCGAGATCTCGACGGCACCGTCGAGCCGGATCACGGTGGCCTCGATTCCCTTGGCCGCCAGGTCTTTTCGAACTAGATTCGGGTATGCGGTCGCGATACGTTTTCCGGCCAGATCCGCCACCGTCCACGACTTCCCGACGGGCGCGGCGTAGCGGAAACTCGACGAGCCGAAGCCCAGTGCAAGACGCTCAACCACCGGCGCATCGGATTCGGCCGCCAGATCGCGGCCGGTGATCCCGAAGTCCAGTTCGCCGGACCCGACGTAGATCGCGATGTCCTTGGGGCGCAGGAAGAAGAACTCCACGCCATTGGCCCGGTCGATAACGGTCAGATCCTTGGGATCGGTGCGACGCCGGTAGCCGGCTTCGGACAGGATCTCGGCGGCCGATTCGGACAGTGCCCCCTTGTTGGGCACAGCAACACGCAACATGGTGGGCCCTACAGCTTCCGGTAGACGTCATCGAGGCCGAGCCCGCGGGCGATCATCAGCACCTGGGTCCAGTACAGCAACTGGCTGATCTCCCCTGCCAGCGCCTCATCGGATTCGTGCTCGGCGGCCAGCCACACCTCGCCGGCCTCCTCGAGGATCTTCTTGCCGAGATTGTGAACGCCGCCGTCGAGAGCGGCGACGGTGGCGCTGCCGGCCGGCCGGGTGCGGGCACGTTCACCGAGTTCAGCGAACAGTTCCTCGAAAGTCTTCACGGCCGGATTGTTCCACGCCCGACCAGCCGCGGTCACGGCGGTTTCCGCCGGGCTACCGCGTCCGCCTGTCGATCAGGCGGTGGTCGGCCTCTTCTCCGCGACCTCACCCTGCATATCTTCCAGCGCCACACCCTTCGTCTCGCGCACCCAGGTCCACACGAAGAGGAACGACAGGATGGCGCACAGCGCGTAGAAGCCATAGGCCAATCCGAGGCTGTTCCGCAGTTGCGGGAAGCTGACGGTAATCAGCCAGTTGGCTGCCCACTGAGCCGCGGCGGCCAGGCCCAGCGCAGCGGCCCGGATGCGGTTGGGGAACATCTCGCCGAGCAGCACCCACACCACCGGGCCCCAGGACATACCGAAGGCCACCACGAATAGGTTCGCCGCAATCAGGGCGATCGGGCCCTCCGCGCCACTGAGTTGCGGGGTGCCGCCGACCTGTGGCGCGGTGCCGAAAATGAATGCCATCGTCGCCAGTGTGATCGCCATTCCCGCCGACCCGATCAGCAGAAGTGGTTTGCGGCCGATCTTGTCGATGAGACCGATCGCCACCAACGTGGTCGCAATATTGACGATCGAGGTGATCACCGTGATCACGAAGGATTGGCTCTCGTCGAAGCCGACCGCCTCCCACAGCACGTTGGAGTAGTAGAAGATCACGTTGATGCCCACAAACTGCTGGAAGACCGACAATCCCAGGCCAACCCACACGATGCCGTAAACGCCACCGCCCGGCTTGCGAAGATCACGCCACGACGGCTTAGCCTCGCCCACCAGCGTGCTCTCGATCCGGTCGATCGTGATGTCGAGGTTTTTCTCCCCCAACAGCATGGTGAGTACCTTGCGGGCCTCCGGAATCCGATGGCGGGCAACAAGATAGCGGGGCGACTCTGGAATCGTAAACGTCAGCGCGCCGTAAATCACCGCGGGAATCGCCATCATCAGGAACATCCACCGCCACGCCTCAAGGCCCAGCCACAGTTCCTTGCTGGCGCCACCGGCCAAGTGCGCAAGCAGGTAATCGATTGCCAGAGACACGAAAATACCCGTGACAATTGCCAACTGCTGCAGAGAGCCGAGACGGCCCCTGATGCGAGCCGGGGAGGTTTCGGCGATGTACGCCGGTGCGATCACCGATGCGATGCCGACGCCGACGCCACCGATAACTCGGAACAACACGATGATCCAGACACTGCCCGCCAGGGCGGTGCCAATGGCGCTGATGAAGAAGAGCACTGCGGCGATCTTCATCACCGAAATTCGACCAATGCGATCGGCCAACCGACCGGCCGTCATCGCACCGGCGGCAGCGCCCAGGAGTGCCGACGCAACGGCAAGACCCAGGGTCAGACTGTCCACCCGGAAATGGTCTTCGATCGACTTCACCGCGCCGTTGATCACCGCGCTGTCATAGCCGAACAACAAACCTCCGAGTGCGGCGACCGAGGCGATCCGAATCACACCGCGGCCGGAACCGGTGTCTTCGTCGTCGAAAATCGACGGCGTATCGCTGGTTGGGCCCTGACCGGACATAAGCAGTCCCTTTCCGCAAATTAGCCGAAACGTGTGGAAATACGATTACACAGTGACCATCAACGCGGTGTGGATCTCCCGCAATCGAATGACGTTCAGACCGCGCAGCGACGTCACATGGCGCCTTCGGGGGCTGCCAGGCACGTCAACATCGTTGGGTACCACCAGCACCGGACACCCGGCGTCCTCGGCTGACGCCGCCCCGGTGACCGAGTCCTCAATGGCCAGACACTGTGCCGGTTCGAAGCCCAGCAGCGTGGCGGCACGGAGGTAGGGATCCGGCGCCGGCTTAGCGCGCACCACCTCGTCACCGCACACACTGGCGGCGAAGTAGTGCCGACCGATGCTGTCCAGCGCCCGCTCGGTGAGCGCCCTCCGGGTATTGGTCACCAGTGCCATCGGCACGTCCTCGTCAGCCAGGGTGTCGAGTAGTTCGCGCGCGCCGTCGCACCACGGCAGTCCACCGTCGAAGAGATCCCCGGTGTAATCGTGTAGCCAGTCGGAGTGAGCCGCCATCTCGTCGGGATCGGGGTCCAGACCCAGATCGGTGTAGACCATCTGCATCAGGCTCTCGGCGGAACCGCCGACGGTGGCCTCTCGCATAGCCGGAGTCAGCTCACCCCCGAGCCTCGAGTAGAGCACGTGCAGCGCCGCTTCCCAGAGCTTCTCGGAATCGACCAGCGTGCCGTCCATGTCGAAGAGCACCGCACGCATGGTGGTGATTGTGTCACCCAAATTTGTCAGACCGAAGTGCAATGCTTATTCCATGTCCTCGATCGCTACGTCAACCGACGTCGACGCCCCACCGTCAACCGACGTCGACGTGACTCCCGGTGAACGGCTCGGCGTTCTCTTCGAGCAGCTTTCGGAGTTGACCGGTCAGCGCAACGCAATCGATGGGCGCATTGTCGACATCGTTGCCGAGATCGATAGTGCCGGACTGTGGGGCGCTACCGGGGCTCGATCGGTCACCGCCCTCGTGGCCTGGAAGACCGGCACCTCGCGCGGCAATGCCGCTGCCATTGCGAGCGTGGCCCACCGGCTGGAAGCGTTTCCCCGCTGCGCCCAGGGCATGCGCGAGGGCCGACTGTCGTTGGACCAGGTCGGGGTGATCGCCGCACGCGCGGGTGACGGGTCCGATGCGCACTACGCACAACTGGCCGAGGTCGCCACGGTCAGCCAACTCTGTACCGCGATCAAGCTGGAACCGCGCCCAGATCCCGGCCCGCGGCCCGATCCGCAACCCGCGATCACGAAGACCAGCGATGGCGCGTTCGACTTCTGGCGCATCACCCTGCCGCACGTCGAATCGGCAACATTCGAAGCCGCCCTCCAATCCCACCGCGACGCGCTGATCGCCGAGTGGAAACACGACCGGGACGGCAGCGGTGCGGCATCTGCTCAGCAGCCCCCGATGCCTCACACCATCGACGCATTCATGCGACTGGTGGAGACCGGATGGGATGGCGAGGTTCAACGCCGGCCCCATGGACAGCGCACCAACGTGGTGGTGCACCTCGATGTCGACCGCAAGATCGGCGCACTGCACCTCGGCCCACTGCTGCCCGAGTCTGAGCGGCAGTATCTGACCTGCGATGCCATCTGTGAGGTGTGGTTCAAACGCGACGGCGAAGTGATCGGCTCCGGTCGGACCACCCGCACGATCAGTCGGCGTCTGCGCCGTGTGCTCGAGCACCGCCACCGCACCTGCGCCGTCCCCGGCTGCGGAGCCACCCGCGGTCTGCACGCACATCACATCCGGCACTGGGAAGACGGTGGCGAGACCGAGTTGAACAACCTGGTGCTGCTCTGCCCCTACCATCACCGTCTGCATCATCGAGGCGTCATCACGATCACCGGGCCCGCCGGTCGCCTCGTGGTAACCGACAGCGACGGCGAGGAACTGAGCCCCGGATCACTGGCCCGCCCGCCCAGTGGTCCACTGCCAACCGTCGCGCCCTGCCCCGGCCCGACGGGCGAGCGGGCCGACTGGTGGTGGTACGACCCCTTTCAACCGCAAGCCCCGCCCGAAACTAACTGATCAACTTGCGGAGCTGGCGGCCGGAGACCGCGGACGGCCTCAATCTTGGGGGTCTCAATCCTCCGGGTTGTAGCCGAGGTTGGGGCCGAGCCAGCGCTCGGCTTCGGCCAGTGTCCAGCCCTTGCGTTTCGCGTAGTCGGCCACCTGGTCCTGGGCCAGCCGACCGACCACGAAGTACTGCGACTGCGGATGCGAGAAGTACCAGCCGCTGACGGCGGCGCCGGGCCACATCGCCATCGACTCGGTCAGCTCAATGCCGGTCCGCGCGCTTACGTCCATCAAGTCCCAGATCGTTGTCTTCTCGGTGTGCTCCGGGCAGGCCGGATAGCCGGGCGCGGGGCGGATACCGACATACTTCTCACCGATGAGGGCCTCGTTGTCCAACTGCTCGTCGGGCTGGAATCCCCAGAACTCCTTACGGACCCGTTGGTGCATCCGTTCGGCGAACGCCTCTGCCAGCCGGTCGGCGAGTGATTCCAGCAGGATCGCGCTGTAGTCGTCATTGGCAGCCTTGAACTCATCGATCTTGACGTGGCTACCAAGCCCCGTGGTGACAGCGAAGGCGCCGACGTAGTCCGGCAGACCTGTGTCCTTGGGTGCGATGAAATCGCCCAGGCTCCGGTTCGGGATGCCGTCACGGTGCTCACCCTGCTGACGCAGGTTATGCAACGTAGTGATCACCTCGGTACGGGTCTCGTCGGTGTAGACCTCGATATCTTCGACACCCGAGCCGACCGCGTTCGCCGGGAAGAACCCGATCACCCCGTTGGCGGTCAGCCAGTTCTCCTTGATCAGGGTGTCCAGCATCGCCTGGGCGTCGTCGTAGAGCTTGCGGGCCGTATCGCCCGACACCGGGTTGTTAAGGATGTCGGGGAAGCGGCCCTTCATCTCCCAGGCGTTGAAGAACGGTTGCCAGTCGATGTATTCCCGCAATTCGGCGAGGTCATAGTCGGCGAACTCCCGCACGCCGAGGCCCTGTGCAGGCACCGGCGGGGTGTAGCCGTCCCACTCGATGGGCGTGCGGTTCGCGCGGGCCTTCTGCAGCGTCAGCATCGGCCGCTCGTTCTTCTGCGCATGCCGTTCGCGCAGGGAGGCGTAATCCTCTTCGGTGGCCTGCAGCAATGCCGGACGCTGTTTGTCGTCAAGAAGCGCCGCAGCCACCGGCACCGACCGGGAGGCGTCCTTGACCCACACCACCGGGCCGGAACGGCGCGGCGATATCTTCACGGCCGTGTGGGCGCGCGAGGTGGTCGCGCCCCCGATCAGCAGCGGGATCTGCAGTCCCTGACGTTCCATCTCGACCGCGAAGTTGACCATCTCGTCCAGGGACGGGGTGATCAGACCGGAGAGCCCGATGATGTCAGCATCGTGCTCTTTGGCAGCGTCGATAATCTTCTGCGCGGGCACCATCACACCGAGGTCGATCACTTCAAAGTTGTTGCACTGCAGCACAACTCCGACGATGTTTTTCCCGATGTCGTGGACGTCACCCTTGACCGTCGCCATGATGATCGTGCCGTTGGTGTCCTTGACCGCGGCGCGCCCATCCCCCGTCGCTTCGCTCGCCCCAGCACCGGACGCCGTTTTCTCCGCCTCGATGTAGGGCAGGAGATAGGCAACAGCCTTCTTCATCACCCGGGCCGACTTCACCACCTGGGGCAGGAACATCTTGCCGGCGCCGAAGAGGTCACCGACCACGTTCATACCATCCATCAGCGGTCCCTCGATCACCTCGATCGGGCGCCCGCCCGCGGCGGCGATCTCGGCCCGCAATTCCTCGGTGTCGGCGTCGACGTTGGCGTCGATACCTTTGACCAGGGCGTGGGTGATCCGCTCTCGGACCGGCAGGCTGCGCCACTCCGCTGCCACCGGATCGTCAGCTTTCTCCGAACTGTTGAACCGTTCGGCGATCTCCAGCAGTCGCTCGGCCGCGTCCTCGCGACGGTTCAGGACGACGTCTTCAATCCGGCCCCGCAGTTCGGGGTCGATCGTGTCGTAAGGCACCAGGGCGCCGGCGTTGACGATGCCCATGTCCAGGCCGGCCCTGATGGCATGGAAGAGGAACACCGCGTGAATCGCCTCGCGGACCGGGTTGTTGCCCCGAAACGAGAACGACACGTTCGAGATGCCGCCGGAGATATGCACGCCGGGAAGGTTCGCCTTGATCCAGGCGCAGGCATCGATGAAGTCGATCCCGTAGGCCGCGTGCTCCTCGATACCGGTCGCCAGCGCGAAGCAGTTCGGGTCAAAGATAATGTCCTCGGCCGGGAAGCCGACTTCGTCGGTCAGGATCCGGTAGGCACGGCCGAAGATCTCCTGGCGACGCTCCAGATTGTCGGCCTGACCCTGCTCGTCGAAGGCCATTACGACGACCGCGGCACCGTACTTGCGGCACAGCCGTGCCTCGCGGACGAACTTCTCTTCGCCCTCCTTCATGGAGATCGAGTTGACGATGGGCTTGCCCTGCACGTTCTTCAGGCCCGTCTCCATAACCTCCCACTTGGAGGAGTCGATCATCACCGGAACGCGACTGATGTCGGGTTCGGCTGCGATCAGCTTGGTGAAGCGGTCCATCGCGGCGACGCCGTCGATCATGCCCTCGTCCATGTTGATATCGATGATCTGCGCGCCGACTTCGACCTGTTGCAGAGCGACCGACAGCGCTGTGTCGTAGTCCCCGGCTTTGATCAGGTTGCGGAACCGCGCGGAGCCGGTGATGTTGGTGCGCTCACCGATGTTCACGAAGAGCGAGTCATCGGTGATGTTGAGCGGCTCCAAGCCCGAGAGCCGGGTGGCGACGGCAATGCGCGGCACTTCCCTCGGTCGCACGCCCTCGACAACGCGCGCGATCTCGGCGATATGCGACGGCGCTGTTCCGCAACAACCGCCGACCAGGTTGACCAGGCCGGCCTCAGCGAACTCGGCGAGGTAGCCGGCCTGATGCTCCGGCGACTCGTCGTATTCGCCAAAGGCGTTGGGCAGGCCGGCGTTGGGGTAACAGGAGACGAAAGTGTCGGCGATCCGCGCCAGCTCGGCGATGTAGGGCCTCATCTCGGGCGCGCCGAGAGCGCAGTTGAGGCCGACGGCGATTGGACGGGAGTGCCTGATCGAGTTCCAGAATGCTTCGGTGACCTGCCCGGACAACGTCCGCCCGGAGGCATCGGTGATGGTGCCCGAGATGATCACCGGCCACCGGCGTCCGCGTTCCTCGAACAGCGTCTCGACGGCGAACACCGCTGCCTTGGCGTTCAGTGAATCGAAGATCGTCTCGATGATCAGCAGATCGGAACCACCGTCCACGAGGCCGTTCGCAGCTTCGAGATAGGCGGCCACCAGTTGGTCGTAGGAGACGTTGCGGGCACCGGGGTCGTTGACGTCCGGCGAGATCGACGCGGTCCTCGTCGTCGGCCCGATGGCGCCGGCGACATAGCGGGGCTTGGCACCAGTGCTGAACTCGTCGCAGACCGCCCGCGCCAGTGCGGCACCGGCGTAGTTCAACTCGTAAGCCAACTCGTGCATGTCGTAGTCGGCAAGCGAGACCGAGTTGGAGTTGAACGTGTTCGTCTCCAGGATGTCCGCACCGGACTCGAGGTATTCGCGGTGAATTGTCGCGATGATGTCCGGTTGCGTCAACGTGAGCAGATCGTTGTTGCCCTGAAGAGCCGTCGGCCATTCCGCGAACCGCTCGCCGCGATAACCGGCCTCATCCGGCCGGTCCCGCTGGATCGCCGTGCCCATCGCGCCGTCGATCACCATGATCCGCCGGCGCAGAGTCGCCGTCAGCTCAACGGTGCAGTCGGGGCGGATATCTGCCTCACGGCGGATGTCTTCTGGGGCGCGCAAACTGATTCCTTCCTCAGCGGAAGGCGTCCTTAACTCTGCCGAGCGTGGCGGATTCCGGGAAACCCGGACCCGTTGCAACGCCTCTCGACCGATTAAGTCTACGACGTCACCCGGATTGACGTCTCCCCAGTCGCCATGAATCGCGTCACGGCATTGGGGTGGGTAAATCACCTGCGATGGCGCCGCGGCCGGTCCACTTGCGGCTCGCAGCAGACCAGCAGGGCTTACGCTGGGCGGGTGACGTCGTGGAACTGGGCCAGTGGTGGCAGTGGCGGTCAAGGCCCCAACCTGCCCGACCTCCACAACACCGTGATCATCGCGGCGTTCGAGGGCTGGAATGACGCCGGCGACGCCGCCAGCGACGCATTGGAGCACCTCGACGCGATCTGGGAGGCGCTGCCGCTGATCGAGATCGATGACGAGTCCTACTACGACTACCAGGTCAATCGCCCGGTGATCCGGCAGGTCGACGGCGTTACCCGGGAACTGGTGTGGCCATCGATGCAGATCTCGCACTGCCGCCCACCGGGGTCGGATCGCGACATCGTGCTGATGCACGGCGTCGAGCCGAATATGCGTTGGCGGAGCTTCTGCGCCGAACTGCTGGCGATCGCCGACAAACTCAACGTCGACACCGTGGTGATCCTGGGCGCGCTGCTGGCCGACACCCCGCACACCCGCCCGGTGCCGGTCTCCGGAGCGGCATACTCACCGGAGTCGGCAAAGTTCTTCGGCCTCGAGGAGTCCCGTTATGAGGGCCCTACCGGTATCGCCGGGGTCTTTCAGGACGCCTGCGTGGCTGCCGGCATTCCGGCGGTGACGTTCTGGGCCGCGGTACCGCACTACGTTTCGCAGCCGCCCAACCCCAAGGCCACCGTGGCACTGCTACGCCGAGTCGAGGAGGTTCTGGACATCGAGGTTCCGCTTGCCGACCTACCCACCCAGGCCGAGGAATGGGAAGAGGCCGTCACCGAGATGACTGCCGACGACGACGAGATCGCCGAGTACGTGGCCAGCCTCGAGGAGCGTGGCGACGCCGAGGTCGACGTCAACGAGGCGATGTCCAAAGTGGATGGTGACACCCTCGCCGCGGAGTTCGAGCGTTACCTGCGCCGACGCGGCCGGTAGGCCGGCCAACCCGTCTTTGCGTCAGCCCTAGACTGCGGGTTATCCTGCCAACCGGTTGGTGGCCCGTGCACGGGAGCCGTGCACGAGGCGCTGTCGGCGATACCGCGTCACAATCGAATCGAGGACACATGAGACTTGCACTGAGCGACGCCGACACGGCTTTCCGCGATGAGTTGCGCGAATTCTTCACCACGCAGATCCCGGCCGAGATTCGCGAGCGGTCACGCAGCGAGGGCGCGGGTTACCGCGAGGACCTGATCACCACCCAGCGCATCCTGAACAAAGCCGGACTGGCGGTACCGAACTGGCCGGTGGAGTGGGGCGGCAAGGATTGGACGCCGCTGCAACACCAGATCTGGGCCGACGAGATGCAACTGGCCAGCGTGCCCCAACCACTGACGTTCAACACCGGCATGGTGGGCCCGGTCATCGCAGCGTTCGGCTCCCAGGAGGTCAAGGAGCGCTTCCTGCCCGCGACGGCCAACCTCGACATCTGGTGGTGCCAGGGCTTTTCCGAACCCGAGGCCGGGTCCGACCTCGCCTCACTGCGAACCACCGCGGTGCGCGACGGAGACCACTACGTCATCAACGGCCAGAAGACGTGGACGACGCTGGGGCAGTTCGCAGACTGGATCTTCCTGCTGGTGCGAACCGATCCGGATGCACCGAAGAAGCAGGCCGGCATTTCGTTCATCCTGGTCGAGATGAACACGCCAGGCATCACACTGCGACCGATCAAGCTCATCGACGGCAGCTACGAGGTCAACGAGGTGTTCTTCGAGGACGTGCGGGTCCCGGCCAATCAGCTTGTCGGCGAAGAGAATGCCGGCTGGAGTTACGCCAAGTTCCTGCTGTCCAACGAGCGCACCGGCATCGCCCGGATCGGCACCACCAAGGTGTGGCTCGCCGAGGTCAAAGAGCTTGCCGCCAAGACCCCGGTGGGTAGCGCCAGCCTGCTCGACGATCCGCTGTTCGCGAGCCGCGTCGCCGAGGTGGAGGGCGAGGTGCTGGCTCTCGAGCTCACCCAGATGAGGGTCAGCGGTGACGAGGCCAGTGGTAAACCGAATCCGGCGTCGTCGATTTTGAAACTTCGCGGCAGCCAGTTGCAGCAGGCCGTGACCGAACTGCTGGTCGAGGTCGCCGGTCCGGATGTGCTCGCGGTGAACACCGGAGAACACAATGCCGCGGCGAAGTACCTCAACTTCCGCAAGACCTCAATTTACGGCGGTAGCAACGAGGTTCAGCGCAGCATCATCTCCGCGACAATCCTGGGCCTCTAGAGAAATATCGGGACACGACGATGAACTTTGATCTGACCGACGAGCAGCAGATGCTGTCCGACACCGCTCGTGAGATGTTCTCTCGTACGTACGACACCGAGAGCCGCAACAAGGTCGTCGACTCCGAACTTGGTTGGAGCCGCGAGGTCTGGCAGCAGTTGGCCGAAATCGGCATCCTCGGCCTTGGCTTGGAGCCCGAGGAGTCCGGTCCGATCGAGGTCATGGTGGTGATGACCGAAGTCGGTCGGCGCCTCGCGCCTGAGCCCGTCGCGGCGGCGGCGCTGATCCCCGGCGCGGTGATCGCTGCCCACGGATCCGCGCAGCAGCGCGAACTACTCGATGATGTGGCATCCGGCGAGCGGCTGCTGGCTTTCGCCCATACCGAGCACGGCAGGCGTGGGCTGGCCGAATTGGCCACGCGTGCAAGCCAACAGGGTGACACCTGGACGCTGACCGGCCGCAAGAGCCCGGTCCTCGCCGGAGACAGCGCAGACGTCTTCGTCGTCAGCGCCGCACTACCCGGTGGTGGCTCCGGACTGTTTCTCGTCGACGGCGCCACGACAACCCGGCATCCGTTCCGGACCTTCGACGGCAACCGCGGCGCCGATGTGGAGTTCGACAACGCCGCGGCTCAGCCACTCGGCGCCGGCGGGGATGTGACCGAGCACATCGAGGCCGCGGTTTTCCGTTTCCAGTCAGCCCTGTGCGCCGAGGCGGTCGGGGCGATGGAAGAGTCGCTGCGCCTGACCACCGACTACCTCAAGGCCCGCAAGCAGTTCGGCGTGCCCCTCAAGACGTTTCAGACGCTGACCCAGCGCGCCGCCGACATGTACGTATCTCTGGAGTTGGCTCGCAGCATGAACTTCTATGCCGCTATGTGCGTCGCCGACGGGCGCTTCGACCCGCTGGTGGCGGCCCGGGCCAAGCTGCAGATCGGTAAGTCCGGTCGGCACATCGCCCAGGAGTCGATCCAGTTGCACGGCGGCATCGGCGTCACCGCCGAGTACCCGATCGCGCACTACGCCGCACGACTGACCGCCATCGACCAAACCCTCGGCTCTTCCACCGATCAACTGCGCTACCTCAGCGGCCAGGTGGGCCAGTACGGGGTTGCTGTCCTCTAGGGCATCAGCTCACCCTGACCGGTTTAGGCGCCTTCCACTGGCCGTCCAAGGCCTCGGGTTTGGGTGAGTAGAGGCGCATATAGAGCGTGAACGGCCCGGCCGGTGACGGCAGCCAGTTGGGCTCCTTCTCCGGTCCGGGCGAGCTGTTCTGAATGTAAATCGTCAGCCCGCCGTCTGGGTCTTTGGCCAGGTTGGGCAGCATGGGCGAGTTGATGAGATAGCGGTTGATCGGGTTGTCGACCAGCAGGCTCTCGGGAAGCTTGTACATCGTGACCGACCAAAACGCGTTGACCGGTGGCAGTTGGCCCGGCGCGAACCGCAAGGTGTAATCGTGTGCACCGTTCAACGGCGCACCGTCGGAGTCGGTGGACAGCACGGGGTACATCGCTTCGGTACTGGAGTTCCCGTAGATCCCTAGAACCGCACCGGCCATCCGGTAGAGGTAGTTGTCGCCGAGTTGTTCCCGGGTGCCGAACACCTGACCAGAGGTCACCTGACCGGTATCTATCTTGTCCTTCTTGAAGGTGGTGAACTCGGCCCACGCGTCGGCCATGCCGGCCTCGACGGCGCTGCGCATCTCAGGGCTGAGTTTCTCCGCGTTGAAGCTTCCGTCTGCGGCGATCCCGAGTGTGGCGAAGCGGTCCCGCAGATCCTTTTCCGACGGCAGTGCCGGGGCGAATCGCAGCGCGAAGTTGAGGACCTCAAAGAACTTCGGCGACGTCTTCTGCTCTTCGGCTGATAGCGGGGCTATCCAGTCAACCGATGGCGCCGGCGGTGGGGCAGGCTGGTTGAGGAAAGCAGACAGTGGTTGCACCTGATAGCCGGACTGGATCTTGGTGACGTTGTCGAGGTCATCCGGGCCGAAAAGTTGCGTTCGATACAGCACGAAATCCAGCTCGGTGTCCGAGCGGATCACCTGATCGATACCAGCGGGCTTTTCGCCCGTCCAACTCGGTCCTGCCAGCAGGTAATTGCCACCTCCGTTACCGGTCGTGCGGGTTCCGACATAGTCGAAGTTGTAGGTGTATCCGTCGATGAATTGCAGCGAGTAAAACCGGTCGTTGTCGATCGGCGGGACCGTCAGCACCAGTGGCTCCGCCCGAAGATCTGCGCCCAAAAACGAGTACGGCGTATCCGAGTTCGGTGTCTGCAGCGCGGTATCTGCCGGTGTCGCCACCCTCGCGGTGTTGTGGATCTGGTTCCAGTCGCCCTTGTACTCGGGGTTGTTCCTGTCCGCGAAGTAGGAGTACTGGACGCGATAGCTGTCAACCATCGGGAAGCCGTAGATGTAGGCCTCCCTGGAGATCGCGCGCGCCTGCTCCGGGGTGACCCCCGCGTTAGGCGCCGATGACAACTCGGCCCTGCTGCATCCGGATAGCGTCGCCATCACGAGCAGGACGATTGTCACAATGATTTTGCGCACAGCACCCTCCGATTTCCGAATATTCCTAAACCGCCACGCCCAGTAGGGCGTCAACTGCTGCAACGAGCGTACCCGGTGCCGATGGATCATGCCCGCCGTACTCGATGGCGTCCGTGACCCAACCATCAACCGCGGCAAGGGCTTTCGGAGTGTCGAGATCATCGGCAAGATAGCGCCGCAGCCGCCCGATCACGTCGGCCGCATCCGGGCCCGCCAGCATAGTCATTGCAGTGCGCCATCGGTGCAGCCGTGCATTCGCTTGGGCCAGCACGTCGTCGCTCCAGAATCGGTCGCTGCGGTAATGCCCCGCCAGCAGTCCCAGCCGGATGGCCGCCGGGTCCACGCCACCGGCCCGCAGCCGGGATACCAGCACCAGGTTGCCGCGACTCTTGGACATCTTGTGGCCGTCGAGGGCGATCATTCCGGCATGCGCATAGTGCCGGGCGAACCGGCGTTCCCCGGCGGCACATTCGGCGTGCGCCGCGGAGAACTCGTGGTGCGGGAAGATCAAGTCACTGCCGCCGCCCTGGACGTCGATCCCGAACCCGATGCGGCTCAACGCAATTGCCGCGCATTCGATATGCCAACCGGGGCGGCCGGGGCCGAATGGCGACGGCCAACTCGGCTCGCCGGGACGCTGCGCCCGCCACAGCAGCGCGTCGAGGGGGTCCGCCTTGCCCGCCCGGTCCGGGTCTCCCCCGCGTTCGGCGAACAGTCGCGTCATGGCGTCCCGGTCATAGTTGGACTCGTACCCGAACTGCACGGTGGCGTCGGCCCGGTAGTACACGTCGGGATTGACAGGATCGTCCACGACATAGGCGGCCCCGGATGCCAGCAGCTTTTCGACGAGTTCGATCACCTCGTCGATCGCCTCGGTGGCCCCGATGTAGTCCTGTGGCGGCAGCACCCGCAGCGCAGCCATATCCTCGCGGAACAGTTGGGTCTGCGCCGAACCCAGTTCGCGCCAGTCCACACCGTCGCGTGCAGCCCGCTCGAACAGCGGGTCGTCGACGTCGGTGACGTTCTGGACGTAGTGCACGCGATGGCCGTTATCCCGCCACACCCGGTTAACCAAGTCGAATGCCAGATAAGTCGCTGCATGACCAAGATGGGTTGCGTCATAGGGAGTAATACCGCAGACGTACATCGTCGCGGTATCCCCCGGTATCGTCGGCCGCACCTGCCGGTCGGCGGTGTCGTAGAGCCGCAGCGCCGGCCCGCGCCCGGGCAGCGCGGGGACATCGGCGGTCGGCCAGGACTGCATATCAGCTCGCCAACCACATGGCATCGAGGAGAAGGTCGGCCAACTCGGCTCGACACATCAGCAGATCGGGCAGATAGGGATTGCGCCGGTTGTAGCGCAATGGCGAGCCGTCGATTCGGGTGGCGTGCAAACCCGCCGCCTGCAGCACACCGGCCGGGGCGGCCGAATCCCATTCCCACTGCCCACCCGCATGGATGTAAGCGTCGACGTCGCCGCGGACGACCGCCATGGCTTTGGCACCGGCTGAACCGATCCGCACGAACTCGATGTCGAGTCGGTCGCGCAGCCGCCACAGCACCGCGGGCGGCCGGTTGGCACTCGCGGTGATGCGGATCGGACCCGACGACGGCAACGGCGGCGCCTTCACGGTGTCGCTGCGATGAACTTCGCCGATGGCCGGCAGCGACACTGCCGCATCGGTGATCGTCCCCTCGGTACCGCTGGTGCGCTGCCACAGCGCCACGTGCACCGCCCAGTCCTC
>JBAXIR010000033.1:0-20544 GCA_037138275.1 Mycobacteriaceae bacterium
CTGCTGGTTGGGGCCTGGACCGGGTGGCTTCGGTCCAGGCCCCAACCAGCAGGGCCCCAACCAGGGCCCCAACCAGCAGGGTCCGAACCAGGGCCCCAACCAGCAGGGTCCGAACCAGCAGGGCTCAGGCAAACAGGGAAATCAGCAGTCCGGACCATCTCAATAACGGACCGCCGGCATTAGCTCGCCGGGGACGGCTGGCAGTCAGGCCAGATAGCCGTCGGGGAGTTCCTGCAACATCTGTCGGACCATGCGGACCGCGTAGGTCGACGATCCACCGCCGACGATCAGCGCCGCGAAGGCCAGATCACCGCGGTAGCCGGCGAACCACGCGTGCGAGCCGCCGTCGAACTCGGCCTCGCCGGTCTTGCCGTACACCTCACCGATGCCGTCGATATCCTTCGCGGTGCCGTTGGTGACGACCAGTCGCATCATCGATCGCAGACCGTCGAGGGTCGCCGGATCCGCCGGCGGGTGGTCACCGGTCTCGGTCGTCGGCCGACCCACGATCAGGTGCGGTGTCGGCGTCGTGCCCGCCGCGACAGTCGCCGCCGCCAGCGCCATCCCGAACGGGGTGACCAGAACCTTGCCCTGGCCGAATCCGTCCTCGGTGCGCTCTGCGAGATTGACCGTCGCCGGCACGGTACCGGTGACGGTGGTCAGACCCTCGATGGTGTAGTCGGCACCGATGCCGTACTCCGATGCTGCGTCAGTCAGCGCACTCGGTGGCATCCGGCTCGCCAGTTCGGCGAATGTGGTGTTGCAGGAGTTAGCGAACGCCCTGGCCATCGGAACGGTGCCGAGATCGAACCTGTTGTAGTTCGGGATCGTGCGGTAGCCGATGTCGATCTCGCCCGGGCACCCCATCAGGGTGTTGGGCGTGGCCATATTGCGCTGTAGCGCCGCTCCGGCGGTGACGATCTTGAACGTCGACCCCGGCGGATACAGCCCGGTGGTGGCCGCCGGGCCATCGATATCGGCGGCGGCATTCTGTGCGACCGCCAGGATGTCCCCCGTCGACGGCTTGATCACCACGAGCATGGCTTTACGCCACTGTCCATCGACGGCGTTCTGGGCAGCGTTCTGTACCCCCCGATCGAGAGTGAGGGAGATCGACGGTGCCGGTTTGGCCGCGACCTCGGTGAGGACGTCGACATCGGAACTGTTCTTGTTGACGCTGACCACCCGCCAGCCGGCCTCGCCGTCGAGGTCGTCGATCACCGCCTTGCGCACCTCGGTGATGATGGCCGGTGCGAAGCGGTCGTTGGTGGGCAGCAGGTCGGCCTGCGGGGTGACGATGACGCCGGGCAGCCCGGCAAGCAACGGCGCCACCCGGTCGTGATCGGAGGGCCGCAGCGTGATCAGTTCCATGGGTCCGTTCGAGGAGCTGGCCTGCTCAGCCAGCCGCTGCGGGTTGAGAGTGTCGTCGAACTGATGCAGCACATCGGCGACCACGCGTGCGGTGGACATCAGGTTGGCGCCGGACTTCGCGGCATCAAGTTGGTAGTGGTACAGACTGCCCGGCACCAATACCTCGGTGCCACTCTGCTCATTAACCGAGGCCCGCCGCGGCGGATCAGCCCGCAGTTCGAAAGTTTGATTCTCGCCGAGCTTGGGGTGCAGGGCACTGGCGACCCAGCGGACCCGCCACTTTCCCTCGTCCCGGATCAGGTTCAGCACGCCGTCGTAGGTCCAGGTGCGATTTTTGGGCAGCTCCCAGGTGAAGCGGTAGTTCACGCTGCCGGTGTCCTCGGTGTAGCGCGAGCCGAGGATCTTGGCATCCAGATGAGTGGCCTGCAGGCCCGACCAGGCCTCATTCAACGCGGCGTGCGCATCGGTCGGCAGGTCGCTGAGTTGGGCGGCCGCCCCGGTGTCACCGCGGCCGAGGTCGGCGAAGAACTGCGCGGCAGCCGGCGCGGGCCCGTCCGGGCGCGGAGTGCACGCCGAGAGCGCTCCCGCTGCCGCCAGCGCCAGCACCGAGGCCAGGCCTGTGACGCGTGTTGCTCGTGAGGTGAAAGTTGCCATTGAGGCAGATGTTATGAGGCTGTGACCACTATCCGTCGGAGGCGCACCGCCCGACCAGTGCTGAGAGTGAACTTTTCCCGCCCATACCGCGGTCGGCGGGACAACGACTCAACGCTGCGGCGCAGAAAAACTCGACGTTGCGGCGCAGCATCTAGTCGAGCAGAACGGTCGCGAAGGTGCCGACCTCGCTGAAGCCCACCCGGGCGTAGGCGGCACGGGCGACGGAGTTGTAACCGTTGACGTACAGGCTCGCGATGCGACCCGTCTGGACCACGGCCGCCGAGATCGCCGCGGTTCCGGCCGTACCAAGACCGTGGCCACGCCATTCGGGGTGCACCCAGACGCCTTGAATCTGGCCGACCGCGGGCGACTGCGAACCAATTTCGGCTTTGAACACCACATGACCACGCTCGAAGCGGGCGAAGGCGCGTCCGGCCGTGATCAGGCCGGCCACCCGACGGCGGTAACCGCGCCCGCCGTCACCGGCCCGTGGATCCAGGCCGACCTCGCCGATGAACATGTCGATCGCAGCCACCAGGTAGGCGTCCAACTCGTCAATCCGTACCCGCCGAACGCCCGGGTCCACAGCGCATTGGGGTTGCGACCCCAGAGCTAGCAGGGGTTGGCGGTCACGCACATCGCGCGCCGGGCCCCAACCGTGCTGCAGCCGATCCCACATCGGCAACACCAGATGGGCGCGGCCGACCAGCGACGAGCAGCGGCGCGCCGTACTCAGGGCCCGATCGGCGAACGCCACGAGATCGTCGCGAGCGCCCCGAAGCGGGATCAGATTGGCTCCGGCGTAGCACAGCGAGTCCTCCGCATGCCGCCGCGTCCAGAGTTCACCCCCGATAGAGCCCGGATCGACGCCGTTGTCGGCCACCCGCGCGGCGACCATGCACGCGCCCACCGGATCGGCGGTCAGCACCCGGCTCACCGCGGCCGCATCGCGCACCACCGACACCCGGCGACCGTCAACCGAGCGAAGTAGTGGCGGTGCCGACATCATCGTTCTTTCTGCGGGTTCCACCCGCGGGGCCGGTTCTTTCTGGGGGTTTCACCCGCGGGGCCGTTGCTTGCTGCGGGTTTCACCCGCGAGCAGGTTGCCGCTTCAGCTTACGGTGACCACCGGCGAACCGCCCGCAGCCGTGTCCGTGCCGCGCAAGCCCTCGGCGATTCGCATGGCCTCTTCGATGAGTGTCTCGACGATCATGGACTCGGGCACAGTCTTGATCACCTCACCCTTGACGAAGATCTGACCCTTGCCATTGCCGGAGGCAACCCCGAGATCGGCCTCGCGCGCCTCGCCCGGCCCGTTGACGACGCAGCCCATCACCGCCACCCGCAGTGGCACGTCCAGACCCTCGAGACCCGCGCTGACCGCGTTTGCCAGGGTGTAGACGTCGACCTGCGCACGTCCGCACGACGGGCAGGACACGATCTCCAGTCCGCGCGGCCGCAGATTCAGCGATTCCAGGATCTGGTTGCCGACTTTGACCTCTTCGACCGGCGGTGCCGACAGCGACACCCGAATGGTGTCACCGATGCCGCGGGACAGCAGCGCTCCGAAGGCGACCGCCGACTTGATGGTGCCCTGGAAAGCGGGACCAGCCTCGGTGACACCGAGATGCAGAGGGTAGTCCGATTTTTGGGCCAGCAACTCATACGCCGCCACCATCACGACGGGGTCGTTGTGCTTGACGCTGATCTTGATATTGCCGAAGCCGTGTTCCTCGAAAAGCGAGGCCTCCCACAGCGCGGACTCGACGAGAGCCTCCGGAGTGGCCTTACCGAACTTCTCCATGAACCGCTTGTCCAGTGAGCCCGCATTGACCCCGATGCGGATCGGAATGCCTGCTGCGCCAGCGGCTTTGGCCACTTCGGCGACGCGGCCGTCGAACTCCTTGATGTTGCCCGGATTAACCCGAACAGCCGCACAACCGGCGTCGATCGCGGCGAAGATGTACTTCGGCTGGAAGTGGATGTCGGCGATCACCGGGATCTGACTCTTGCGGGCGATCTCGGCGAGGGCATCGGCGTCCTCTTGGCGCGGGCAGGCCACCCGGACCATGTCACAACCGGTGGCCGTCAGTTCGGCGATCTGCTGCAATGTGGCATTGATGTCATGGGTCTTAGTCGTGCACATCGATTGCACCGAGATCGGGTAGTCACTGCCCACCCCGACATCACGCACCATGAGTTGACGGGTCTTGCGCCTCGGCGCCAAAACCGGGACCGGCGGTGCCGGTATACCCAGACCAACTGACATCTGCGAATCTCCTACTGGAACAATCGAATCGGGTTGACCAGGTCTGCGGTCACGGTCAGCGCCATGTAGCCGACCACTACGGCGAGGATCACATAGGTGGCGGGCATCAACCTGGTGTAATCCACCGGGGCCGCAGGCAGCGCGCCGCGGATTGCGCGGAACATATTGCGGATCTTCTCGTAGATCGCTACGGCGATATGGCCGCCGTCGAAGGGCAGCAACGGCACCAGGTTGATCGCGCCCAGCACAAAGTTGAGTTGAGCCAGGAAGAACCAGAACGCCACCCACAGCCCGTGATCGACGGTGTCGCCACCGATGATGCTGGCGCCGACAACGCTGATCGGGGTCTCCGGGTCACGCTCCCCACCGCCGATCGCGTGCACCAGTGCCCCGACCTTGCTCGGGATCGCGGCCATCGACTTGCCCAACTGAACGGCCAGATCGCCGCTGAAGGCTAAGGTCCCCGGCACCGCCGACAGCGGGTTGTAGTGCGTAGGACCGAACTGCGCGGCGCCGATCCCGATCGAGCCGACGTCCGACGGTCCGGTTGCCTCGCCGCCGTCAGCGGGGGTGATCCAGCGCTTGGTGGTCGCCACGTCGACGATCGCATCGACGGTCGTCGTCTGTCCGTCTGCAGTGCGCTCAATGACAAACGCAGTGGGGCCCGAGGACTTTCGAACCTCGGTCACCATGTCCTCGAAGGTGCCCACCGGCGTTGCACCCACCTTGACCACAACGTCGCCGGCCTTGATACCGGCCAGCGCTGCCGGACCCGTTCCGGTGCACGTTCCGAGTTCGCCCCTGGTGAGCTCAGATTTGACACAGCTGGTTTCGCCGACGACCGCGGTGGTCGGCGGGTGCAGGTTGGGCAATCCCCAGACCAGGGCGATTCCGTAGACCAACACCAATCCGATGATGAAGTTCATGGCCGGTCCGGCGAACAGCACCGCGACCCGCTTCCAGGTCCGCTGTTTGTACATCGCGTAGGGCTCGTCCTCGGGCCGCAACGTGTCCACCGACGTCATGCCCGCGATATCGCAGAAGCCGCCGAGGGGAATCGCCTTGACCCCGTACTCGGTGGAGCCGAGTTTGTTGGGCCGCATCGTCGACCACAGCGTCGGCCCGAAGCCCACGAAGTAGCGACGCACCTTCATCCCGGTGGCCCGCGCGACCCACATGTGGCCGCATTCGTGCAGAGCCACCGAGACAAGAATGGCCAACGCGAAGAGCACGATCCCGATTACGAACATCATCGCTGTGGTGCGACCTCCTGTGCGGCGACGTCAATGGCGTCGTGGGCGCGTCGGCGAGCCCAGCGCTGGGCCTCGAGTACGTCCTCCACGGTAGCCGGTTCAGCCGACCACTGGTCGGCAGCGCCCAGGACGTCAGCGATTGTTCGCACAATCGCACCGAAACCGATACGTCCGGCCAGGAAGGCCGCGGCCGCCTCCTCGTTGGCGGCGTTGTAGACCGCGGTCATGCAACCACCGGTCTCCCCGGCCCGGCGAGCAAGGGCGACAGCCGGGAAGACCGCGTCGTCCAGGGGCTCGAAATCCCAGGTGGCCGCAGTGCGGAAGTCGCAGCCGGCAGCGGCGCCGGCGACCCGGTCCGGCCAGCCCAGCGCCAGCGATATCGGCAGTTTCATATCCGGCGGGCTGGCCTGGGCGATGGTGGAGCCGTCGGTGAAGGTCACCATTGAATGCACGATCGACTGCGGGTGCACGACGACCTCAATGCGCTCGTAAGGAACGCCGAACAGCAGGTGGGTCTCGATCAGTTCCAGTCCCTTGTTCACCAGCGACGCGGAGTTCAGCGTGTTCATCGGCCCCATATTCCAGGTGGGGTGCGCACCGGCCTGCTCGGGCGTCACTGACTCCAGATCGGCGGCCGACCAGCCGCGAAACGGCCCACCGGAGGCGGTGAGTACCAGTTTGGCCACCTCGTCGGCACTGCCGGAGCGCAGGCACTGGGCCAGCGCGGAGTGCTCGGAGTCCACCGGGACGATCTGACCGGGCCGGGCCGCCCGCAGAACCAGCGGACCACCCGCTACCAGGGACTCCTTATTGGCCAGCGCCAGGCGCGCACCGCTGGCCAGCGCGGCCAGCGTGGGTTCGAGCCCGAGCGCACCGACCAGGGCGTTGAGCACCACGTCAGCCTCGGTGTTCTCCACCAGTCGGGTGGCGGCGTCGGGGCCGACGTGGGTGACCTCGCCGACATGCTGCGCAGCAGCCGGGTCGGCGACCGCAATGTTGGTGACGCCGGTGTCGGCGCGCTGACGAGCGAGCAGTTCGGGATTACCGCCGCCGGCCGCGAGGCCGACGACCGCGAAACGATCAGGATTGGCGGCGATCACCTCCAGCGCCTGGGTGCCGATCGACCCGGTACTGCCGAGGATCAGAACGCGCAGGCGGTTGGCGGGGCTCACCGGACCCATTGTGCCGCGCCGTCGGCCGGGACGCGGTGGGCGGACCGCATCGGTGTGCCCTATGACGGTGGTCACACCAGCCAGTCCAGGTATCGTGCTGAGACGAACAACTAATGCGGCCGCTATTCGGCGTGTCGCCCATTAACACGGATCCGGAGACCAATACATGATTGCTCAGCGCTCAGTGCTCACTGCCGCGGGTGTGGCGGCCATCGCGGCCCTCACCCTCTCGGGCTGTTCGACCGCCACCAAGGAGTCGGCGTCGTCGATGACCGATAAAGCCTCGTCGATGGCGAGTTCGGCCGGTTCTGCCGCCAGTTCGGTGTCCTCCTCGGTGATGGCGATGCCGGCTGCCGGCGACCCCGTGGGCGCGGGTTGCGCGGCCTACGCCACAGCTAACCCCTCCGGCCCGGGATCGGTCGCGGGCCTGGCCATGGATCCGGTCGCGACCGCCGCCGGCAACAGCCCGGTGCTGACCACGCTGGCGTCGGCGCTGTCGGGCAAGTTGAACCCGAACGTCAACCTGGTGGACACACTGAATAACGGGCAGTTCACGGTGTTCGCACCCACCGATGACGCGTTCGCCAAGATCGACGCGGCCACCATCGAGAAGCTCAAGACCGACTCGGCACTGCTGACCTCGATCCTGACCTACCACGTGGTGTCCGGTCAGGCCGACCCGACGCAGGTCGTCGGCGAGCACACCACCGTGCAGGGCGGTTCGCTGAAGGTGACTGGATCAGGCAACGACCTGATGGTCGGTGACGCCGGCGTCGTCTGCGGTGGTATCAAGACGGCCAACGCGACGCTGTACCTGATCGACACCGTCCTGATGCCGCCGGCCGCACCGGCGTCGTCCGCGGGTTCGTCAACGTCGATGCCGACCACCACGACGACGCCCTAGTCGCACTCGGGTCGGGAACTCTCCCGGCACCAGTTTTGCAGGACTGACAACAAAGAGGGCCGGCCGCGAAAGCGACCGGCCCTCTTTGCATGCGGGGCGACAAGGCAGCATGGGGGCATGCCATCGACACTGCTGTGGTTGCGCCGCGACCTGAGACTGCGCGATCTGCCACCGCTGCTTGACGCCGCCGCCGACGACTCCGAGGTACTGGCCTGTTTCGTGCTCGACCCGCGATTGGAAGCAAACGCCGGTGCGCGCCGGCTGCAGTTCCTCGGCGACTCTCTGCGGGCACTCAACAGTGACCTCGGCGGCCGGTTGCTGATCACCCGCGGACGCCCCGAGGAACAGATCCCGAAGATCGCCGCGGCGATCGCCGCCAAATCCGTGCACATCTCCGCGGACTTCAGCCCGTTCGGGGTACGCCGCGATGCGACGGTGGTCGCAGCGCTGTCGGACGTCCCACTCGTCGCCACCGGATCGCCCTATCTGGTGTCGCCGGGGCGGGTGACCAAAGATGACGGCAGCCCCTACAAGGTTTTCACCCCGTTCTTCCGGCGGTGGCGCGAGGTCGGCTGGCGCGCCCCCGCGCAGTCCGATCCTGCGGCGGTGACATGGATCAACCCCGACGGTGTCGCCGCACTCCCGCGCCGGGTCGAAGCACCGGATCCCGGTGCAACACTTGATATTCCCGCGGGCGAGGCCGCAGCACGACACCGATGGGCGGAATTTCTCACCGACGGCATCCACACTTACTCCACCGACCGCGACCGGCCGGACAAACCCGGAACAAGCCGGATGTCTGCCCACCTGAAGTACGGCACCATCCACCCGCGGACCATGTCGGCGGACCTCATTACCGGCGAACCCGGACCGGATGCGTACCTGCGCGAGTTGGCGTTTCGCGACTTCTACGCCTCAGTGCTGCACCAGTGGCCCCGCAGTGCGTGGCACAACTGGAACCCGAACTTCGACACCATCGAGATCGACACCGGACCACAGGCCGAGGCGGTCTTCGAGGCCTGGAAACAGGGCCGTACCGGCTACCCCATCGTCGACGCCGGGATGCGCCAACTTGCCGGGACCGGCTTCATGCATAACCGGGTCCGCATGATCGTCGCCTCGTTTCTGGTCAAGGATCTGCACCTACCGTGGCAGTGGGGCGCTAGGTGGTTCCTTGATCAACTCGTCGACGCCGATATCGCGAGCAACCAGCACGGCTGGCAGTGGGCTGCGGGCACCGGAACCGATGCCGCGCCCTACTTCCGGGTGTTCAACCCGACCACCCAGGGCGAGAAGTTCGATCCCGCCGGCGACTATGTGCGGCGCTGGGTGCCCGAACTCGCCGATGCCGCAGAGGTCCACAAACTCAAGGCGGGACGTCCCGCGGGGTACCCGGAGCCGATCGTGGACCACGGGGCCGAACGCGCCGAGGCGCTGCGGCGGTACGGACTGATCGGCTGAGCCGGGTATGCCAGAATGACGACAGACACGAGTCGACAGGAGCCGCAATGGTCAACACCGAGGTGGAGCGTTATTCGGAGGTCGATACCGCAGACGTTCCGTCGGCGGCCTGGGGTTGGAGCAAGATCACCCCTCGCACCTGGTACGCGCTGGGAATCTTCATCGTCGTATTCCTGCTGGGCATGATGCACGGTAACCACGTCGGCCACGTGGAGAACTGGTTCCTGATCGCCTTCGCGGCGATCGTCGCGTTCGCGATCGTCCGCGACTGGGTCATGCGCCGGCGCGGCCAGCTTCGCTAACCTTCGGCGGCCAGCTGTCCACAGGCTCGGTCTGATCGCCTGAGCTCCAACTACCCGCCTTCGGCGGCCAGCTGTCCACAGGCTCGGTCTGATCGCCTGAGCTCCAACTACCCGCCTTCGGCGGCCAGCTGTCCACAGGCGGCCGCGATTTCACGGCCGCGGGTGTCTCGCACCGTGCAGGAAACCCCCTGGGCGAGAACCCTTCTCACGAATTCCCGCTCCACCGGCTTCGGACTGGCATCCCATTTGCTTCCCGGCGTCGGGTTGAGCGGAATCAAATTGACGTGCACCAGCGGACCTAGCGCGCGGTGCAACAGGCTGCCCAACAGGTCAGCCCGCCAGCCCTGGTCGTTGATATCGCGGATCAACGCGTACTCGATCGACACCCGGCGGCCGGTGAGGTCGGCGTAGTAACGGGCGGCATCGAGCACCTCGGCGATCTTCCACCGGTTGTTCACCGGCACCAGAGTGTCGCGCAGTTCGTCATCGGGGGTATGCAGCGACACCGCCAGCGTGACGCCGAGACGCTCGTCGGCCAGTTTTCGGATCGCCGGCGCCAGTCCGACCGTCGATACCGTCACTGCGCGTGCGGAGATCCCGAACCCCTCCGGCGGTGCCGCGGTAATGCGCCGTACGGCGGCCAGTACGCGGGTGTAGTTGGCCAGTGGCTCCCCCATGCCCATGAACACGACGTTGGACAGGCGGTCCCCGCCGGGCCTCGTTTCAGGAAGGTCGCGCAGGGTCACGGCGGCGGCACGAATCTGTTCGAGAATCTCAGCGGTGCTGAGGTTGCGGGTTAAGCCACCCTGGCCGGTGGCGCAGAACGGGCACGCCATCCCGCAGCCGGCCTGAGATGAGATGCAGACCGTGTTGCGGTTCGGGTACCGCATCAGCACCGACTCGACCGTGGTGCCATCGTGGCTGCGCCACAATGTCTTTCGGGTCTCACCGGAGTCGCACTCGACCTCGCGAACCACCGACAGCAGCGGCGGGAAAAGAGCTTCGGTCACCGTCTGGCGGACGACGGCAGGCAGATCGGTCATCGCACGCGGGTCGGCGAGCAGTCGGCCGTAGTACTGCATCGCGAGTTGTTTGGCACGAAACGCCGGCAGTCCGAGTTCGGTCACCGCGGCAGCACGGGCGTCGGCATCGAGGTCGGCGAAGTGGCGGGGCGGCAATCCCCGCCGTGGCGCCTCGAAGACCAGTTCCTGTTCCATCAGGCCAGCAACGTCAGGACGATCCAGGTGGCCACCGACGACGGCAGCACGCCGTCGATTCGGTCCATCAGGCCGCCGTGGCCGGGCAGTAGGGTGCCCATGTCCTTGATACCGAGATCGCGCTTGACCTGAGACTCGACCAGGTCGCCGAGGGTGGCGGTAAGAACCAGCATGGCCCCGAGTGGAATGCCGACCCAGGCCGGTTTGTGCATCAGAAACACCACCGCGATCACCGCTCCGATGGTGCCGCAGACCAGCGAACCCGCGAAACCCTCCCAGGACTTCTTCGGACTGATCGCCGGAACCATGCGGTGCTTACCGAACAGCACACCGGCGGTATAGCCGCCGATATCGGAGAAGGTCACGCCCAGCATGAGTGCGAACACCCGCGCGTAGCCGTCGGACGGATAGATCAGCAGCACCGCGAACGCTCCGCACAACGGGATCCACGCCGCGATGAAGATGGTTACGGAGACATCCCGGAGGTAGTTCACTGGTTGGCCCCGTAGTCCGTGGCTCAACAGCCGCCAGATCAGACAGACCAGCACTGTCGCGCCGAATCCACCCAGCGCGCCGGCCGGACCGAAAGGCCAGGTCAGCCAAATCATCGCCTGCCCACCGACCAGGAGGGGCAACACCGGGATCGAGTAACCGGCCGTGCGAAGCCGTCGGACCACCTCGTGGGTGGCCACTGGCACCCCCGCCGCCACCAACGCGACCCATAACCGCGGCGCGAGAAGCAGGATCGCAATGATGGTGCCGCCCAACAGCAGGCTGACGGCGATTGCGGCGGGGAGGTCGCGGCCGGCCCGGGACGTCTTCGCCGGCTGTTCGGGTGCCTCGGGGGTCGGGCCCCCGGAGTCTGTGTCAGCCACAGTCGCTCGCTGTCGAGGTCCTCAGACCTCGAGCAGTTCGCCTTCCTTGTGCTTGACGTGATCGTCGATCTGCGAGATGTACTGCGCGGTGGACTTATCGAGGTCCTTCTCCGCGCGGCCCACCTCGTCCTCGCCGGCCTCGCCGTCCTTGCGGATCCGGTGCAGTTCCTCCATGGCGCGGCGGCGGATGTTGCGCACCGACACCTTGGCGTCCTCACCCTTTGCCTTGGCCTGCTTGACCAGATCGCGGCGACGTTCCTCGGTCAACTGGGGGATCGACACCCGGATGATGTTGCCGTCATTGGTCGGATTCACCCCGAGATCGGAGTTGCGAATGGATTCCTCGATCGGCTTGAGTTGGGACGCCTCATAGGGCTTGATGACGACCATCCGTGCCTCGGGCACGTTGATGCTGCAGATCTGCGTGATGGGAGTGGGCGCGCCGTAGTAATCGATCACGATGCGCGAGAACATGCCGGGGTTGGCGCGCCCGGTCCGGATGGACGACAGATCATCGCGGGCGACCGCGACAGCCTTTTCCATCTTCTCTTCAGCATCGAAGATGGCCTCTTCAATCATGGGCGCCGCTCCTCCTCATCGCTTCGCTCTGCATCGTCGTCGGCGCGAATCATTCGGCGCCACTCCTCCTGTCCGGTCACGTGGTGACGAGTGTTCCGATCTTCTCACCTGCGACCGCGCGGGCGATATTCCCGTTGGTCAGCAGGTTGAACACCAGAATCGGCATTCCGTTGTCCATACACAGGCTGAAGGCGGTGGCGTCGGCCACCTGCAGGCCGCGGTCGATGACCTCACGGTGGCTGATCTCGGTCAGCAGTTCGGCATCCGGATTGCGCCGCGGGTCGTCGGTGAAAACCCCGTCGACAGCCTTGGCCATCAGCACCACCTCGGCGCCGATCTCCAGGGCACGCTGCGCGGCGGTGGTGTCGGTGGAGAAATACGGCAGCCCCATGCCGGCGCCGAAGATCACCACCCTGCCCTTCTCCAGATGCCGACGGGCCCGCAGTGGGATGTAGGGCTCGGCGACCTGACCCATGGTGATAGCGGTCTGGACCCGGGTGACGATGCCTTCCTGCTCGAGAAAATCTTGTAGCGCAAGGCTATTCATCACCGTACCGAGCATGCCCATATAGTCCGACCGGGTGCGTTCCATGCCGCGCTGCTGAAGCTGGGCACCACGGAAGAAGTTGCCGCCACCGATCACCACGGCCACCTGGACACCGCTGCGCACCACTTCGGCGATCTGCCGGGCGACCTGTGCCACGACGTCCGGGTCCAGGCCAACGGAGCCGCCGCCGAACATCTCACCACCGAGTTTGAGCAGGACCCGCGAGTACCCGGGGTGTGAATCCGGTGCGCCGCCGTTCGTGGTGGCTGGCTCCCCCATCAGACTCCTCGGATTCGTCGGGGCTGGCATCAGAGTGCCATTCCGGTGGAGCCGGAACAGCGGTCCCATCCTGCCTCATCATCGCAGGCCCGAACATTGGGGGGTGAGCCCGGGATCAGGCCACTACCCCAGCCTGGATCCGCGGCCACGGCTTGGCCGCCTCGAGTTCGAAAGCCAGTTCCAGCAGCCGACGTTCGTGGCCGAGTGGGGCGCTGAACATCATGCCGACCGGCATGCCCGAGTCCGACTCATTCAGCGGCAGCGAGATCGCCGGTTCGCCGGTCGCGTTCTGCAGTGGTGTGAACGCCACCCAGTCCACCAGGCGGTCGATCACCTGTTGGTAGTCCGCAGTGGGGTCGAGATGGCCGATCCGCGGAGTCTCCTCGGCCAGCGTCGGCATCAGCATGACGTCGTAGTCGCGGTAGAGCCGTTCGGTGACTTTGCGCAGCCGGCTGAGCCGGGTGATGGCCAACGGCAACCGGTGGAGGTTGCGCGTCGCGTGACGATCAAGCCCGAGGGTCAGATTATCGAGTCGCTCTCGGTCGAAGCTCGGCCCGAAAGTGCGCTTCCCGGTGCGCACCAGCGCCATGGCCAGCGAGGCCCAGTAGACGAGGAAGTCGTCGGCGAAGGTCGCCGGGATCGGGTTGCTGTCGAGGTGGGTGACCCGGTGGCCGAGCCCTTCGAGTAGGGCTGCGGTCTTCAGTGTGTGGTCGCGCATCTGCGGGCTGCAGTCCCGATTGAGCGAGCGGGTGATGACCGCAATCCGCAGCCGCTCCCGGCCGGGTGCTGTCACCGCACCTATCGGCGCAAGTGCACGATTGCGCCAAATGCGTTCTCCCTCACGGTAAAACGCGGCCGTGTCACGCACTGAACGGGTCAACACACCGTCGTTGACGAGCCGCACCGGCATCTGGCGCGACATCTTGTCCAGCGGAAGTCGACCCCGTGACGGCTTGAGGCCGACGAGACCGTTGCAGGCGGCCGGAATCCGGATCGAGCCACCGCCGTCGTTGGCGTGGGCGATGGGTACCACCCCGGCGGCGACGAACGCGCCCGATCCCGACGACGACGCTCCCGCGGTGTAATCGGTGTCCCACGGGTTGCGCACCGCACCGATGCGCGGATGTTCAGCCGAGGCGCTGAAGCCGAACTCCGACAATTGCGTCTTGCCCAGCGGGATCAGCCCGGTGGCCAGAAAGAACGTCGCGAAGTCGCCGTGGCCAGCCTGCGGCTGCGGATCCCAGGCGTCGGTGCCCTGCATGGTCGGCACGCCCTCGACGTCGACGTTGTCCTTGATGAACGTCGGAACGCCGTCGAAATACCCGCCCTGACGGGTGGCGGCCTGCGCCCGCGCCCGGTCGAACATCTCGTGCGCCAACCCGTTCAGAACCGGGTTGACCGCCTGTTCGCGAGCGATCGCCGCATCGACCAGTTCGGCCGACGACACCTTGCCGGTGCGCATCGCGTCGACCATCGCGACAGTGTCGAGATCGCCGAGTGCGTCGTCTCCGTAGGCGTTGACGTTCCTCATGGTCGCTGACCCGGGCCCGTCAGGCCTGGCCGACCTCGAAGCGGACGAACCGGGTCACGGTCACACCTGCCTCATCGAGCAGTGCCCTAACCGATTTCTTGTTGTCGGACACCGACGGCTGATCCAGCAGGACGACATCCTTGTAGAAGCCGGTGATCCGGCCGTCGACGATCTTGGACAGCGCAGCCTCGGGTTTACCTTCGGCCTTGGCGGTCTCTTCGGCGATGCGTCGCTCGTTGGCGATGAGGTCCGCGGGAACGTCCTCGCGGGTGAGATAGCGGGCCTTGAGTGCGGCGATCTGCAGGGCCACCGCGTGTGCGGCATCCTTGTCAGATCCCGTGAACTCGACCAGCACGCCCACCGCGGGCGGCAGGTCGGCAGCCCGCTTGTGCAGGTAGGTCTCAACGTTGCCGTCGAAATACTGCGCCCGGCGCAGCACCAGCTTCTCGCCGATCTTGGCCGACAGTTCGGCGATGGTCTCCTCGACGGTCTTGTCGCCGATATTCGCTGCATTGAGGGCGTCGACGTCGGCGGCCTTGGCGGCCAGTGCGGCGTCGACGACCTGCTCGGCGAGTTTGCGGAACTCGGCGTTCTTGGCAACGAAGTCGGTCTCGGAGTTGAGTTCGATCAGCGCGCCTCCCTTGGCTGCCACCAGACCCTCGGCGGTGGCGCGCTCGGCGCGCTTGCCGACATCTTTGGCGCCCTTGATACGCAGCGCCTCGACGGCCTTGTCGAAATCGCCCCCGTTGGAGGCCAGCGCGTTCTTGCAATCCAGCATGCCCGCGCCGGTGAGTTCGCGCAGCCGCTTGACGTCGGCGGCGGTGTAGTCAGCCATCTCAGCCTTCCGTAACTTCGACTTCTACGGTCACCGATTCGTCTGCGACCGGGCCGGGCTCGGTCGGTGCCGCTTCGATGGCCGCGCTGGCCAGCAGTTCCTGCTCCCACTCGGCCAAAGGTTCAGCCGCAGAACCGGATTCGGACCCGGCTTTGTCGGCGCCGCCGCGGGCCTGCAATCCCTCGGCGATCGCTGCGGCGATGACCTTGGTCAGCAGCGCAGCCGAGCGGATCGCGTCGTCGTTGCCCGGGATCGGGTAGTCGACCAGATCCGGGTCACAGTTGGTGTCGAGGATTGCGATAATCGGGATGTTGAGCTTGCGTGCCTCCGCGACGGCGAGGTGCTCCTTGTTGGTGTCGACCACCCAGATGGCCGACGGAACCTTGTTCATATCGCGGATACCACCGAGGCTGCGCTCGAGTTTGTTCATCTCGCGGGTCAGCATCAGGATCTCTTTTTTGGTGCGCCCCTCGAAGCCACCGGTCTGCTCCATGGCCTCAAGTTCCTTGAGGCGCTGCAGACGCTTGTGCACGGTGGAAAAGTTGGTGAGCATGCCACCCAGCCAGCGTTGGTTGACGTACGGCATGCCGACGCGGGCGGCCTCTTCGGCGATGGACTCCTGCGCCTGCTTCTTAGTGCCGACGAACATCACCGAGCCGCCGTGGGCGACGGTCTCCTTGACGAACTCGTAGGCCTTGTCGATGAAGGTCAGCGTCTGCTGCAGATCGATGATGTAGATGCCGTTGCGGTCGGTGAAGATGAACCGCTTCATTTTGGGATTCCAACGTCGGGTCTGATGCCCGAAGTGCGCGCCGCTGTCAAGCAGCTGCTTCATGGTTACAACAGCCATATCGGCTTGTGTCCTTATGCGTTTGTCGGTTGTCGCCCGGCCACGGGTGTGGCCAAGCCCTGGCGTCTGCTCGCACGCCGACCCGGCCTTGGGGATTCCCCTCTGGACGAGACCAACCGGCGTGCGTGGGACAAGGATCGGCATGGCGATCCTGTATACAGACGCGCGAAGTCAACCCGCTCGCGCGAGTTGCGTCCCGAAGTTTACACCGCGCCGACGGGTGCTTTGTCCCCAGCTCCAAGGCTGTGCACAACCGGACCTCAAGGGCGCACGGACCCGGCCAAACGGCGTTGAACTGTATGAATGCGGTTTTTGGCGGCCCTGCTGGTCGCGGTGGTCTGTGCGGTGCCCGCCCGGGCGGATGATTTCCGGCTGCAGTGGCCGCTGCGGCCGGGCGTGCCGGTGGTGTGCCGGACATTCGACCCGCCCGAGCGGGACTGGCAACCCGGCCACCGGGGGGTCGACCTCGTCGGCATACCGGGTCAGCCGGTCTACGCCGCCGGGGCCGGAACCGTGGTCTTCGCCGGACTGCTGGCGAACCGGCCCGTGGTATCGGTGGCCCATCCCGGCGGATTGCGAACCAGTTACGAGCCGGTGGAGGCGACCGTGCGGCCCGGTCAACTGGTCACGGCATCGAGCGCACTGGGCCGTCTGGCGCCCGGGCATCCGGGCTGTCCGGCACCCGCCTGCCTGCACTGGGGCGCGATGTGGGGGCCGGCCGCGCGGGCGGATTATGTCGACCCGCTCGGGCTCCTGGTGACCACGCCGGTCCGGCTCAAACCGCTGCGCCCCTGATGGGTCAGGCTCTCGGGTGGGCCTGGTCGTGGACGGCGCGCAACCGGGCCACTGTGACATGGGTGTAGAGCTGGGTGGTGGCCAGGCTGGTGTGACCCAAGAGTTCCTGCACGACACGCAGGTCCGCCCCGCCCTCAAGCAGGTGGGTGGCCGCGCTGTGGCGCAGTCCGTGCGGCCCGATATCGGGCGCGCCATCGACGGCCGCCATGGTCTGGTGCACCACGGTTCGGGCCTGTCGCGGGTCGATTCTTCGCCCGCGCGGGCCCAGCAGCAGGGCCGGGCCGGACTCTGCTGCGGCCAGTGCGGGCCGCCCGTCGGCCAACCAGGCGCGCAGCGATGCGGCCGCCGGCTTGCCGTACGGGACGGTGCGTTGTTTATTGCCCTTGCCCAGCACCCGCAGCAGCCGGTTTGCGGTATCGACGTCGTCGACGTCCAGGCCGCAGAGTTCACTGACGCGGATGCCGGTGGCGTAGAGCATCTCGACGATCAGCCGGTCCCGCAGGGCCAGTGGGTCACCCTGCTCGGCCCCGAGGTCAGCAGCGACCATCGCGGCCAGAGCCTGGTCCTGACGTAACACCGCCGGCAGGGTGCGCCGCGCCTTGGGCACCTGCAATCGGGCGGCCGGATCAACGGCCAGCAGGCCGCGCCGCGTCGCCCAGGCGGTGAAGGTCTTGACCGCCGATGTGCGCCGGGCCAGCGTTGTACGTGCCGCACCCACCGCGGCCTGGGCGGCCAGCCACCCGCGCAGCAGTGGCAGGCTCAAAGCCTCCAGACCGGCGCCGGGGGCGCGTTCGTCGAGAAAAGCGAACAGGGACCGCAGGTCGGTCAGGTAGGCCCGGCGGGTGTGCTCGGAGCGGCCTCGTTCCAGCGCGAGGTGCTCGGCGTACTCCTCGAGGATCGCCGCATACCGGTCCGGACCGCCCACTCTCCAACCGTCGCAGACACCGGTCGGCGCGCATGCCATTCGGGCGGGCGTGTCGGTGACGCAGGTGCATCGATTGAGCAACTACGCCGATTTCCGTCCCAGCCGCCACCTCCCTTCATGCCGCTCGATCAGTCCGGCGATCTCGAGCATTGCCAGCGGACCCAGAACCTCGGTGGCCGGAAGACCGGATGCGACGGCGATCTCGTCGGGAGTGCGGGTGCCGCGACCCGGCAGTGCCTCGTAGACCTGCCGCTCGGTATCAGTCAGCGCATCCAATGCGTCTCCGGGACGAGGCTGCTCATCAGCGAGTTCCCCTGCGCGTCCGATGATTTCGCGGATCTCATCGGAGCGGGTGACGAGTTCGGCGCCGGCCTGCAGCAGAACATGACAGCCGAGTGAGGCTGACGAGGTGATCGGTCCGGGAACCGCGCAGACGACCCTTCCCAGTGCCCGCGCCCAAGCCGCGGTACTGGCCGCGCCGCTGCGGATCCCGGCCTCGACCACCACGGTGGCGCCCGATAGTGCGGCCACCAGTCGGTTACGGGTCAGGAAACGGTGCCGCGCGGGTCGCACGCCCGGCGGGTACTCACTGACCAGCAGCCCGTTTGCGCCGATGCGGTGCAACAGTGCGGAGTGCCCGGCCGGATACAGCACATCGACTCCCCCGGCCAGCACCGCCACCGTCACCCCGTCGACGGCGAGCGCGGCACGGTGCGCGGCACCGTCAATCCCGTACGCCCCGCCGGAGACGATGGCCACATCGTGTTCGGCCAGACCTGCCGACAGGTCGGCCGCGACATGCTCGCCGTAGGCGGTGGACGCCCGTGTTCCGACGATGCCAACCGCGCGCTCAGCGACATCGTCGAGTCGACAGGGGCCGACCACCCACAGCGCCAGAGGCGCCTGACCCTGCGGCTTCGCGCGCACCGGCGCACCGGTGAACGACGCGAAGGCAAGCCCCGGCCACTCGTCATCACCGGGTGTCACCAATCGGCCCCCGCGCCGGCTGAGTAGTTCCAGATCCTCTGCGGCACAGTCGATATCGCGTCGAGCAGCGGTGCGCTCGGCAAGATCATCGCCCACCGCGCCCCGCCGGATCCGGTCGGCCGCCTCGACCGGACCGACGCGCTTGACCAACCCGGCAAGCTCCGAGGACGGTGCCTCGAGGACCCGGGACAGGTATGCCCAGGCCGACAGTTCGGTGGGCTCGCTCACGGCGTGACCTCCCCCTGCCGGAAACTCAGCGCCACCGACACATCGTTGAGATCCGGTGTGGTGCGACCGGCCAAGTCGGCCAGGGTCCACGCGACCCGCAACGACCGATCGACGCCGCGGATACTGATCAGGCCGCGTTCCAGTGAGGTTTTCAGCGGAGCCATCACCGCGGCACTGAGGCGGAAGCGTCGGCGTAACACCGATCCGGAAACCTCGGCGTTGGTGGCGAATCCGTGCGCACGCCACCGTTCCGCGGCGGCCGAGCGGGCCTGGGCTACCCGGGCACGGACCTGCTCGCTGCTTTCGGCCGCCTCGGCCGTGAAGGCCCCGGCGCGGACGTTGTACAAATGCACCCGAAGATCCACCCGGTCAAGCAGTGGCCCGGACAGTTTGCCCAGATAGCGGCGCTTCTGCAACGACGAACAGATGCAGTCCTTGGGATCGGTGCGCGCACACGGACACGGGTTGGCGGCCAGCACCAACTGGAACCGGGCCGGATAGCGCACCACGCCGTCGCGGCGGGCTAGCCGAATCTCACCGTCCTCCAACGGAGTTCGCAGCGCCTCGAGTGCGCTGATTCTGATCTCGGCACACTCGTCGAGGAAGAGCACCCCTCGATGGGCCCGGCTGATCGCGCCGGGCCTGGCCAGCCCGGAGCCTCCGCCGACCAGTGCGGCCACACTGGAGGAGTGATGCGGCGCGATCAGCGGCGGCCTGGTGACCAACGGCATGCGCTCCGACAGCAGCCCGGCTACCGAGTGGATGGCCGTCACCTCCAGCGCCTCGCTGTCGGTGAGATCGGGCAGCAAGCCCGGAAGTCGTTGCGCCAACATGGTTTTGCCCACTCCCGGCGGTCCGGTGAGCATCAGATGGTGGGCGCCCGCGGCTGCCACCTCGACGGCAAATCGGGCCTGAGACTGTCCCACGATGTCGGAGAGATCGGCGATTGATTGATCATCGGGTGGGGGTATCGGAACCCGGCCGTCCAACGAACCACCGTCAAGCCACTGCTGTAGCTGGCGCAGCGTGCGCGCACCAAGCACCTCGATACCCTCCACCAGACTGGCCTCGCCCAGGTTGCCGATCGGCACCACGATGGCCGGCCACCCCTGCGCCTTGGCCGCCAGTACCGCGGGCAGCACCCCGCGCACCGGCCGGATCCGACCGTCGAGGGCCAATTCGCCGAGCAGCACCGTCTTTTCCAGCCGGTCCCACGGCTTCTTGCGACCCGCTGAGAGCACCGAGCACGCCAGGGCAATGTCATACAGCGACCCCGTCTTGGGCAGTGTGGCCGGCGAGAGCGCCAGTGTCAGCCGCGACATCGGCCAGGTGTTGCCGCAATTGGTGATCGCCGCGCGCACTCGGTCCCGGGACTCCTGCAGTGCCGCGTCGGGCAGGCCCACCAGGTGCACACCCGGTAGTCCCGAGGTGATGTCCGCTTCGATCTCCACAATGTCCCCGTCGAGGCCGCGCACCGCGACCGAGAACGCCCGACCTAGGGCCATTGGCC
>JBAXIR010000034.1:0-19100 GCA_037138275.1 Mycobacteriaceae bacterium
CGCCCACTTGCCCGGTGATGAGAGCGGCACCGCCGGCGAGGCCGACGGCGGCGAAGATAAAGCCGTTCACGCCGGCGCCTGTGAAGGCGTCGGACCCCAACCCGCCCAGTGCGGTGACACCCAGCAGCACGCCTCCGCCGGTAGACATGTCGATGCCGCAGCCGATCTGATAACCCACCTCGAAGATGCCCTCGGGCGCATCCGAACCGGTAATCGAACCGTCGAACTTCCCGCCGACGACATACTCGCGAGTGGAGACCGCCGTCGTCAGGGGCGCGACCACCGTCTGGGTCTCGTCCTTCACCGCGATCGTCAGCGTCACGCCTTCCAGGGTGCTCGTCGAGGGCGGACTTGAGGCAACCTTGCCGTCGGCAACCGGGACGGTTGGGACCGTTGGAGTGGTCGCGATGACCTGTGCCGCGATATCCGGTTCGGCCGGGCCCGGATCGGCCGACGCGGGTACCGGCACCAGCAGTGCCGCAACGGCCACTGCCATCCGCAGCGGGAATCTGCTCATCCTCACACCGCCTTCGTGACGCCGAACCAGGACACGATGTCTTCGACCTGGCCGGTCGAGCTGGATAGGGTCGCGTAGGAGCGGATGAAAGACTCGCCCACGCAGCCGTCGATCCTGACCCGGAAATTGCTGATCTCCACCTCGGGAGCGGCGCCCTTATACGACTTCTTGGCCACCGGGACGGTGTTGATGATGCCCGGCTTGAGGTTGACGCCGACCTGTCCGGTGATGCCGCCGCCGACCCCGACGGCGAAGATGGGCGGAATCGTCAGGCCCGCCACGCCCGGGAGAGCGATATCGGCCACGGCCGTGCCCCCTCCGGAGACGCCCAGCAACACACCTCCACTGGTGGACATGTCGATGCCGCAGCCGATCTGATAACCCACCTCGAAGGTGCCCTCGGGCCGCGTGGGCGAACCGGTGATCGATCCGTCGAACACCCCGCCGACGGCATACTCGCGGGTGGAAATCGCTGTCGTCAGGGGTAAGACCGACATCTGGGTCTCATCCCTGGCCGAGATCCTCAGCGTGACGCCGTCCAGTGTGCTCGTCGAGGGCGGACTTGAGGCAACCTTGCCGTCGGCCACCGGGGGGGCCTCGACAGCCGGACCGGTTTCGGCCACCGGGACGGCCGCGGCGACCTGCGTCACCCCGTCGGGATCGGCGGGGCCGGGATCGGCCGATGCCGGCGATGCCAGCAACACTGCGGCGGCGGTCAGTAGCACTACTTGCCGGTACATTTCTGCCAACCTCCGCCTATTGGCAACTGTTGGGAGAAAGTTACAGGCTGCGGCGCGACCCCGGCTGCCGATTGCGCAAACTGGCCAGGGGCGCGCTACCGGCGTCCCGTCGGCGTCGTTCTCGGCGAGAGTGACCGAACTCAGACCGCTTTCGTCACGCCGAACCAGGACAGGATGGCCTCGCCCTGCTTAGTCGAGTGGGTCAGCGTCGCGTAGGACCGGATGAACGACTCCCCCACGCAGCCGTCGATCCTGACATGAAAGTTGCTGATCGACACCCACGGCTCGGCGCCCTCGTACTCCTTCTTGGTCACCGGGATGTTGTTGATGATGCCGGGCTTGAGGCCGACTGTGACGCTGCCACCGAGTTGAGCGCCGACACCGGGTACCAGGCCGTCGGGGAGGGTGCCTAAGAAATCCAGGCCGAAATAGCCGATGGAGGCATTGGCTCCGCCGTTGGCGTTGAGGAGCACACCGCCGCCGGTGCTCATGTCAATACCGCAGCCGATCTGGTAGCCGACCTCGAAGACACCCTCGGGTGTCTCTTCGGAGCCCTTGACCGTGGCGTTGTAGATCCCGCCGGCAATGTACTCCCGGGTCGAGAGGGCCGTGGTCAGGGGAGCCGCCGGCATCTGGGTCTCGTCCCTAGCCGAAATCGTCAACGTCGTACCGTCGGGCGCCTTCGTGGTGGCCGGTGGCGACGATGCCACCTTGCCGTCGTCGACCGGCGGCGCCGCCTCGGCTGCGGCCACCGTCGCCACCGCGGGGTCCGGGGTGACCGGTTCGGGGTCGGCCGACGCGGGTGCCGCGGACGCCATCAACGCCGCGGCGACCACCAGCACCGACACGCCACGCATCATTGAGTTCAAACGCCTTCCGACTGGTACGACAAACCCGGGGCATACCCCGGGGGTACGGCAACCTTGTTAGGCAACCTACATGCGCGTCCTGGGGACCACGAATCGTTCCCCGGTCTCGCGGCCTCAGGCCAGCGTGACCAACCCCAACTCGGTATCGCCCGCCAGCAACCGGTGATGTGGCAACACCCGAACCGTGTAGCCCATCGATCCGGACAGCCGAAGCGGTGTGGTGGTGGTGAAACTCTCGGTTCCGCCCTCACCGCCACCGGTGTGCGACATATCGACATAGTGCGGGTCGGTCAGCGTGCCGCCGGAGTCGACCCGACCGATCACGGCCTGCACCATCACCTCGTCGGGGCGCAGGCCGGCCAGGTTCACGGTGGCGGTCAGAGTCAGTTCCGAGCCCAACAGTGGGGTGTCCGGCAGGCCGGTGCTGTCGACATCGGTGATCGCCACCGACGGCCAAGTCTCGGCGACCCGTTGCCGGTAGGCCGCCAGTTCCCGGGCCTGGCCGAACGGCAGGCCGTCAATGGCCTCGACGGTCCTGCGGACCGATGTCGCGGCCGGGACGTAGTACTGCTCGGTGTAGTCCCGCACCATGCGGGATGCCAACACCTTCGGGCCCAGTGCCTGCACGGTGTGCCGAACCATCTCCACCCACCGGTGTGGGACGCCATGATCGTCGCGGTCGTAGAACTTCGGCGCCACCGAGTTCTCCAACAGTTCGTAGAGTGCGCCGGCTTCCAGATCATCACGGCGTTCGTCGGACACACCGTCGGCAGTCGGGATCTCCCACCCGTTCTCGCCGTCGAACCACTCATCCCACCAGCCGTCCCGGATCGAAAGGTTCAGCCCGCCGTTCAGAGCGCTCTTCATACCGGAGGTGCCACAGGCCTCCAGTGGCCGCAGCGGATTGTTGAGCCAGACGTCGCAGCCCCAGTACAGCAGCCTGGCCATCGAGATGTCGTAGTCCGGCAGGAAGGCGATCCGGTGCCGCACCTCCGGGCGATCGGCGAACTGGACGACCTGCTGGATGAGCGCCTTGCCGGCGTCGTCGGCAGGATGCGACTTCCCGGCGACAATCAGCTGGATCGGCTTGTCCTCATCGAGCAGCAGCGCTTCCAGGCGCTCCGGATCGCGCAGCATCAGCGTCAGGCGCTTGTAGGTCGGCACCCGGCGGGCGAATCCGACGGTGAGCACATCAGGATCGAAAGCCGTTGCAATCCAGCTCAATTCGGCTTCGGCGGCACCGCGCTGCAGCCACGACTTCACCAACCGTTTGCGAACGTCAGTCACCAGCTTGGCGCGCAGTTGCGACCGGATCCACCAGATATGACCGAAGTCCACCTGCTGTATCCGCTCCCACTCGGCGGGTTCGCGCAATACCTCGGTGGAGCCGGCCAACTCCCGGGCCAACTGCACCCATTCCGGTGCCACCCAGGTGGGTCCGTGCACCCCGTTGGTGATCGACCCGATCGGCACCTCCGGCGGGTCGAACCCGGGCCACAACTCGTCGAACATCGCCCGGCTGACCCGCCCGTGCAACTGAGACACGCCGTTTGCCCGCTGAGCCAGTCGCAGGCCCATATGCGCCATGTTGAACTTGTCCGGATCGGCCTCCGCACCGAATGCCAGTACCCGTTTCACCGGCACGCCGGGCAGCAGGCCCTGCTCGGAATCGTCGCCGAAGTAGCGCTCCACCATTTCCAACGGAAACCGGTCGATCCCGGCCGGCACCGGGGTGTGCGTAGTGAACACCGTGCTCGCCCGCACCACGGTCAGCGCGGTGTCGAAGTCGAGGTGGTCGGCGGTCATGAACTCCCGGATACGCTCCAGACCGAGGAATCCTGCGTGCCCCTCGTTCATGTGGAACACGTCCGGGGCGGGGCGTGATTCGATGGCGGTGAAGGCGCGGATGGCGCGCACCCCGCCGATACCGGCGAGCAATTCCTGTTTGATTCGGTGTTCCTGGTCGCCGCCGTACAACCGGTCGGTCACATGGCGCAGATCGTGGTCGTTCTCCGGGATGTCAGAGTCCAGTAGCAGCAACGGGATTCGGCCGACCTGGGCCACCCACACCCGGGCCCGCAGCACCCGCGACTCCGGCATGGGAAGTTCCACCACCACCGGCGCACCGCCGGAGTCGGCGAGCAGATGCAACGGCAGTCCCTGCGGATCCAGCGACGGATAGTTCTCGTGCTGCCATCCATCTGCGGTCAGTGACTGCTCGAAATAACCCGACCGGTAATTCAGACCCACGCCGATCAGCGGCAGGCCGAGATCGGAGGCGGCCTTGAGGTGGTCGCCGGCCAGGATCCCGAGGCCACCCGAATAGATCGGCAGCACCTCGGCGACGCCGAACTCCATCGAGAAGTACCCGATACCAGTGGGCATCGGCGAATCCGGATCGGCCTGAGCAGCCATCTGCTGATACCACAGCGGCTTGGTCAGGTAGTCGTTGAGATCTGCCGACAGGTGGTCGAGGCGGTCGAGGAATGCGTTGTCCTCAGCGAGTTCGTCGAGCCGCGCCCGGCTCACCTCGCCGAGCAGTGCCACCGGGTCGCGCCCGGTCAGTGCCCACTGCTCCGGATCGATGCTCTCGAACAACTCCTGGGTCGGGGTGTCCCAGGACCACCGCAGGTTCGTCGACAGCTGGCCCAGAGCGGCCAGCCGGTCGGGGAGATGGGCGCGAACGGTGAACCTGCGGAGAGCTTTCACGGCTCAGACCTTACTGACGTTGCGGACCGCTCGCAGTCCTCGCTTCGCTTCCCGAGAGTCGATCGCGGCCACTACGGTAAGTACAACGATTAATGCGAAACGAGGTGTTCGGTGCCGGGGCGTATCGCGATCGACGACGTCGCACCCGTTGTGTCCGGGGGCACCTACCCGGCCAAGGCGGTCGTCGGCGAAACCGTACCGGTGTGCGCGACCGTGTGGCGGGAGGGCCACGAGGCCGTGGCGGCCACGCTGGTGGTGCGGTATCTCGGACCGGTGTACCCGCAGTTGGGGCCCGGATCGTCGGCGTCGCCGGGTGCCGGGGCGGACATCCGCGAACCAGCCGCACCCCGGGTCAAACCAAAACTGTCCCCGATGTCACTCGGACGCACCCCGGATGTGTTCCACGGTCAGTTCACCCCGGACCGGATGGGGTTGTGGACGTTCCGGGTCGACGGCTGGGGCGACCCGATCACGTCCTGGCGCCGAGCGGTCAGCGCCAAGCTGGACGCCGGCCAGGGCGAGGAGGATCTCGACAACGACCTCGTGATGGGAGCCGTC
Source organism: Mycobacteriaceae bacterium (assembly GCA_037138275.1). Taxonomy (GTDB): domain Bacteria; phylum Actinomycetota; class Actinomycetes; order Mycobacteriales; family Mycobacteriaceae; genus Mycobacterium. Next base: position 5,394 of record JBAXIR010000034.1, read on the forward strand.
CTGCTGGAGCGCGCCGCCGCCGGGGTGCCCCGCGGCGACCGTGCTCCCCTACGCGAGGCCGCCGAGGCACTGCGCTGCCCGGGTGACCCGCTGATCCGGGCCGCACCGGCGCTATCACATCAGGTGACCGACCTACTCGAGGCGTACCCACTGCGCGAACTGCTCACCCGCGGCCACCAGTACGGCGTATGGGTAGACCGCCCGCTGGCACGCTGCAGCGCCTGGTACGAGATGTTTCCGCGGTCTACCGGCGGCCGTAACGCCGCCGGTAAGGCGGTGCACGGCACGTTCGCCACCGCCGCGGACGCGCTCGGCCGGATCGCCGCGATGGGGTTCAACGTCGTCTACCTACCACCGATTCACCCGATCGGCACCGTGCACCGCAAGGGCCGGAACAACTCAGTGACCGCTGAGGCAGGCGACGTCGGCTCACCGTGGGCGATCGGAAGCAGCGCAGGCGGCCACGACGCGGTGCATCCCGATCTCGGCACGATCAAGGACTTCGACGCGTTCGTCGCGGCGGCCCGCGGCAACGGCCTGGAGGTCGCCCTCGATCTCGCGTTGCAGTGCGCGCCGGATCACCCGTGGGCCACCAGCCACCGACAGTGGTTCACCGAACTCCCCGACGGAACCATCGCCTACGCCGAGAACCCGCCGAAGAAGTACCAGGACATCTATCCGTTGAACTTCGACAACGATGCGGACGGGCTTTCCCGCGAAGTTCTGCGCGTGGTTCGGTATTGGATCAGCCACGGCGTCACCGTCTTCCGGGTCGACAACCCGCACACCAAACCACCGGACTTCTGGACATGGTTGATCGGTGAGGTCAAGGCAACCGACCCCGATGTGCTGTTCCTGGCGGAGGCGTTCACTCGACCGGCGCGGATGTACGGGTTGGCGAAACTCGGCTTCACGCAGTCGTATTCGTATTTCACCTGGCGCACCGCGAAATGGGAGTTGGAGGAGTTCGGCCGCGAGATCGCCGAGCACGCCGACTACGCGCGGCCCAACCTGTTCGTCAACACCCCCGACATCCTGCATGAGAGCCTGCAGCACGGCGGCCCCGGCATGTTCGCCATCCGGGCGGTGCTGGCCGCGACCATGGGCACGTCGTGGGGCGTGTACTGCGGCTACGAACTTTTCGAGAACACCCCGGTACGCCCCGGCAGCGAGGAGTACCTGGACGCCGAGAAATACGAACTGCGCCCGCGCGACTTCGCCGGCGCTCTGGCCGAAGGCCGCTCGCTCGAGCCGTTTCTGAACCGGCTCAACGAGATCCGCCGAATACACCCTGCCCTGTGCCAACTGCGGACGATCCGTTTCCACCATGTCGACAACGACGCACTGCTGGCCTACAGCAAGTTCGATCCGGTATCCGGTGACACGGTGCTCGTCGTCGTCACACTTAATCCCTTCGGTGCCGAACAGGGCACCGTCTCACTTGACATGGGTGCGCTCGCAATGGCGCCCTACGACAGGTTCTGGGTCCGCGACGAGATCAGTGGTGAGGAATACCAGTGGGGTCAGTCCAATTATGTTCGACTCGAACCGGCAAAAGCCGTGGCGCACATCCTGAACATGCCGGTGGTCCCTGCCGAACAACGGACCAACCTGCTACGCCGGGAATGAACCGCGAATTGTCGTCACGATGACAGCCAAGCGAGCCAACAAACACCTCGCGCCTGATGCCGAGGCGCTGGCGCGGCTCGCCGCCGGCGTACACCACGATCCGCACAGCATTCTCGGCGCGCACGAGTACGGCAGGCAGACCGTGATCCGGACACTGCGTCCGCATGCGGTGGACGTGGCCGCACTCGTTGGTGGGCAGCGCTACCCGATGACGCATCTCGATTCCGGAGTGTTCGCGGTGTCACTGCCGTTCACCGACCTCGCCGATTACCGACTCGAGGTCAGCTACCCCGGTACCGGTGAGCCGAGTATTCACACCGTCGCCGACGGTTACCGGTTTCTGCCGACCCTCGGCGACGTCGACCTGCACCTGTTCGCCGAAGGCCGGCACGAACGACTGTGGGAGATCCTCGGCGCGCATCCGCGCACCTTCACCACACCCGACGGCACAGTCGAGGGGGTGTCCTTCGCGGTCTGGGCTCCGAATGCCAAGGGAGTCAGTCTGATCGGTGAGTTCAATGGATGGGATGGCAACGACGCGCCGATGCGCGTACTGGGCTCGTCCGGGGTGTGGGAGCTGTTCTGGCCGGGTTTCGCCACCGATGGGCTGTACAAGTTCCGGGTGTACGGCGTCGATGGTTCGATCACCGATCGGGCCGACCCGATGGCGTTCGCCACCGAGGTGCCGCCGCACACCGCGTCGAAGGTATTCGTGTCGGACTACGTGTGGAACGACGCGACGTGGATGACGCAGCGCGCAGCGGTGAATCCGGTGTTCGAACCCATGAGCACCTACGAGGTCCATCTGGGCTCATGGCGCCCCGGACTGACCTATCGTGAGTTGGCGGAACAGCTGACCGAATACGTGGTGGCCCAGGGGTTCACGCATGTCGAACTGCTGCCGGTGACCGAGCATCCGTTCGGCGGTTCCTGGGGATACCAGGTCACGTCCTACTATGCGCCGACGTCGCGATTCGGCAGCCCGGACGATTTCCGATTCCTGGTCGATCAGTTGCACAAGGCCGGTATCGGAGTGATCGTTGACTGGGTTCCCGCGCACTTCCCCAAGGACAGTTGGGCACTGGGCCGCTTCGACGGTACCGCCCTCTACGAGCATTCCGATCCCCGCCGCGGCGAGCAACTTGACTGGGGCACCTACGTTTTCGACTTCGGCCGGCCGGAAGTACGCAACTTTCTGGTCGCCAACGCGCTGTACTGGTTGGGCGAATTCCACATCGACGGACTACGCGTCGACGCGGTCGCCTCCATGCTCTATCTGGACTACTCAAGGCCCGATGGTGGCTGGACCCCGAACGTTTACGGCGGCCGGGAGAACCTGGAAGCCGTGCAGTTCATTCAGGAGATGAACGCCACCGTGCACAAGATCGTGCCTGGCATCGTCACCATCGCCGAGGAGTCCACCTCCTGGCCCGGCGTCACCCGCCCGACAAACATTGGCGGACTGGGCTTTTCGATGAAATGGAACATGGGGTGGATGCACGACACCCTGGGCTACCTCGGCCGTGATCCGATCCACCGCAGCTACCACCACCACGAGATGACGTTCTCGATGCTCTATGCCTTCAGCGAGAACTATGTGCTGCCGATCAGCCATGACGAAGTGGTGCACGGCAAGGGCACACTGTGGGGCCGGATGCCGGGCAACGATCACGTCAAGGCTGCGGGACTGCGCAGCCTGCTGGCCTATCAGTGGGCGCATCCGGGCAAGAAGTTGCTTTTCATGGGCCAGGAGTTCGGGCAGCGCGCCGAGTGGTCGGACGAACGCGGGGTGGACTGGTATCAACTCGACGAGGACGGCTTCTCCTCGGGAATCCTGCGCTTCATGGCCGACGTCAACGCCGTCTACCGCAGTAGGCCGGCGCTGTGGAGCCAGGACTCCCGGCCGGAGGGATACTCGTGGATCGACGCGAATGACTCGGCGAGCAATGTGCTCAGTTTCCTGCGTTACGGCGCGGACGGATCAGTGATGGCATGTGTGTTCAACTTCGCCGGCACCGAGCACAGCCGCTACCGCCTTGGACTTCCGCGAGCCGGAACCTGGCGTGAGGTACTCAACAGCGACGCCTCGATCTACAACGGTTCGGGCGTGGGCAATTTCGGCGCGGTGCAGGCTCTCCCGACCCCGTGGCACGGCCGCCCGGCCTCGGCCGAACTGGTGCTGCCGCCGACGTCGGCGGTGTGGTTGGAACCGGCCTGAGGCTCAGTAGAGCGCGTTGGCCAGGTTGCGGCGGCCGGCGATCACCTCGGGGTCGGCCGGATCGAATAACTCGAACAGTTCGATCAGCCGGGTGCGCACCCGGGTGCGGTCGTCGCCAGCGGTTCGCTTGACCAGACCGGTCAACCGCGTGAATGCGCCCGCGACGTCTTGGCCGAGGATCTGAGCATCGGCGGCGGCGAAGGCCGCGTCGATATCGTCAGGCGCGGCATCGGCCGCCGCTATGACATCCGGCGTGACGACGCCCGCGCGCTCAAGGAACGAAATCTGCCGCAGCGCCCCCTTGGCTTCGGCATGGGTGGGGTCGGCGTCCAGAATCGCCCGATACGCAGCGGCGGCCGCGTCGAACTCGCCGGCGTCGAGCTTGTCGCGTGCAGCGTCCAGCGCGGGATCTGCGGGCTGTTCAGCAGCATCACCGCCGCCGAGCTTCCCGGCGGTAGCCGCGAGCAGCGAGTCGATCCATCGGCGCAGTTGATCCGGAGGCAGCGGACCTTCGAAGCTGTTCAATGGTTGACCGCCGCCCAACGCCACGACCGTCGGCACCGCCTCGATGCCGAACATCGCGGCCACCCGGGGCGCGGTATCGATGTTGACCGTGGCCAATGACCACGTGCCGCCGTCGGCCGCGACCAACACGGCCAGTGCATCGACGAGTTGGACACAGGCATCACTGCGGGGCGACCAGAGCACGACGACCACCGGGACCTCGCCGGAGCGCACGAGCACCTCGGCTTCGAAATTGGCCTCGGTGACCTCGACGCCGCCGGGGGCGCCGGATGCCGAACCCTGCTGGGCGCGCTGCTTGAGACCGGAGAGGTCCACCGCACCGGTCATCACCGGTGAGTTTCTCGGACGGGGACGAGTCACGTGCCCAAGTCTGTCATGAGTGCGCCACGACCCCGGCCACCGGGCATTCGGGTATGGTTGGAAGCAAATTGGCTGCTCTAACGAACGGAGTCCACCGTGAAGAAGTTGGCACTAACCATGTTGGCAGTAGCGGCAATGTCCATGGGGTCCCTCGTTGCGGGGCCGGCAGCCGGCGCTGACGTACGCGATCCGTTCGACCCGTACGGTGTCGGCGGCTACGGCGGCATCGGTAGTCCGCTCGGCCCCGTCGCTGGACCTGTCGGTCCCGTCGGCGTCGGAGGCGTCGGGCCCGTCCTGGGCCCGGTGGGCCCGGTCGGCGTCGGAGGCGTCCTGGGGCCGGTCGGGGTTGATCCGGTTGTCGACGCGGCCGTCCGCTACGCCATTCCCTACGGCTATCCGCTCGGACCCGCCTTCCCGGGCGAGCTTCCGTGCTTCACGCCATCGGGTGAGGCCTACTACACCCCGGGTGCGGAACCGTGCCTCTGCTTCGCTCCCACCGGGGCCGTCGTTCCCTGCTGATTCAGCACTGAATAACCAGCCGTGTATGACGAACGTCACACGGCATCACTTGGGCGCTCGCAGCAAACATTGATGCCGCGGGTCGGCTAGCCGGCCCGCAGGACAAGCGCGTCGCCTTGGCCCCCGGCCCCGCACAGCGCAGCAACCGCGTAGCCGGAGCCGAGACGCGACAACTCCAACGCTGCGTGCAGGGTGATCCGCGCGCCGGACATGCCGATCGGGTGGCCCATCGCGATCGCGCCACCGCTGCGATTGACCTTCTCGGGGTCGACACCGAGTTCGCGGGTCGACGCCAGCGCGACAGCCGCGAATGCCTCGTTGATCTCGATGACGTCCAGCTGATCGGTCGAGATGCCTTCCCGCGCGATCGCCTTCCTGATGGCGTTGGCCGGTTGGGACTGCAGGGTGGAGTCGGGCCCGGCGACGACGCCGTGCGCGCCGATCTCACACAACCAGTTCAGGCCGAGCTCTTGGGCTTTGGTCTTACTCATCACCACAACCGCGCAGCCCCCGTCGGAGATCTGCGAGGCCGATCCGGCAGTGATGGTTCCGTCGGAGCGGAACGCTGGTTTGAGACCGGCAAGCGAGTCGGCGGTGGTGTTGGCCCGGATGCCCTCGTCTTCGGTGAAGCTGATCGGATCGCCCTTACGCTGCGGAATCGTCACTGGCACGACCTCATCCGCGAAGACACCATCCTTCCAGGCGGCGGCGGCTTTCTGGTGCGAGGAGGCAGCGAGCTCATCCTGTTCGAGGCGGGTGAAGCGGTCGGCGTCGTTGCGCTGCTCGGTCAGGGCGCCCATCGGCTGATCGGTGAACACGTCGTGCAGACCGTCGTAGGCCATGTGGTCAAGCACGGTCACGTCGCCGTACTTGTAACCGGCCCTGCTGTCCATCAGCATGTGTGGCGCCCGCGACATTGACTCCTGCCCGCCGGCCACGACCACATCGAACTCGCCGGCCCGGATGAGCTGATCAGCTAGCGCGATGGAGTCGATTCCGGAGAGGCACATCTTGTTGATCGTCAGCGCCGGAACATCCCAGCCGATCCCACCGGCCACGGCGGCCTGGCGGGCCGGCATCTGCCCGGCACCGGCGGTCAGCACCTGGCCCATGATCACGTAGTCGACCATCGACGCCGAAATCCCGGCCTTCTCCAGCGCCGCACGGATGGCGAACCCACCCAAATCACTGCCGGAGAAGTCTTTGAGCGACCCCATCAGCCGGCCGATGGGCGTGCGCGCCCCAGCAACGATCACCGACGTCGTCATTACTGCCTCCAAAGCGGGTGGTTTCCGGTCGATCTGACCGACTGGTTGTTCGGGTTTCTGTCGTCAGGTTACCGTTGCTCGATGACCACCGAGCACCTCGATGCCCGCCCTTTACTGGCGAGCGCCCTGGTCACCGCGATCGACCACGTCGGGATCGCGGTGCCGGACCTTGACGATGCCATCGCGTGGTATCACGACTACCTCGGCATGATCGTGGTGCATGAGGAGATCAACACCGAGCAGGGTGTGCGCGAGGCGATGCTCTCCGTTCGCGGAGCACCGGCCGGCAGCCCCCAAATCCAGCTGATGGCGCCGCTGGATGACACCTGCACCATCGCCAAGTTCCTCGACAAGCGGGGTCCGGGCATCCAGCAACTTGCCTGCCGAGTCAGTGATCTCGATGAGTTCTCCGAACGCCTGCGCGCCAAAGGCGTTCGCCTGTTGTACGACGCCCCCCGGCGCGGGACGGCGAACTCCCGGATCAACTTCATCCATCCCAAGGACGCCGGCGGCGTGCTGGTGGAACTCGTGGAGCCGGCCGAACACTGACCTCAGGACCATCTGCGGGTGGGTCCACGGTTGGCCCGATTAGCCCAGCACGGGGTGTGCCAATGCCGTCGGTCGTCGGCGTCCTCATCGTCGATTCGCAACACCACCACATGCGCGGTGCCGGAACGGATCTCGTGATCGCAACCCGGGCACCGGTAGGTCTTGGTAGCCCGGAACCCCGGCACCGGGCGGACTTCATAGTCGCGGCCATCGGTGCCCGGCTCCACCCGGCGCGGTGGCGGCAGTGGTGGCGGTCCGGCCCCGGGCCGTCGTCGGCGAGGTGCCATCAGAACAGCCGGAAATCGTCGTTGTCCATACCGCGCATCGCATCGTAATCCAGTGTCAGACAACGAATTCCGCGGTCGCCTGCCAGCGTGCGGGCCTGTGGTTTGATCTGCTGGGCGGCAAAGACGCCAGCGACGGGCGCCAGCAGGCTGTCCCTGTTGAGTAACTCGAGGTAGCGGGTCAGCTGCTCCACGCCGTCGATCTCACCTCGGCGCTTGATCTCCACCGCCACCGATCCGCCCTGAGCATCGCGACACAGGATGTCCACCGGACCGATTGCGGTCATGTACTCGCGCCGGACCAGGGTGTAGCCCTCGCCGAGCAGCTCGATATGTTCGGCCAGCAGTTCCTGAAGGTGGGCCTCGACACCGTCCTTGACCAGTCCGGGGTCGATACCCAACTCATGGCTGGAGTCGTGCTCGATCTCCTCGATGGTGATCCGCAACTGCTCGCCCAATTTGTTCTCGACCACCCACACCGGTTGGTCGCCCTCTGCCACCTCGGTCAACGTGCACGGCGGGCTCATCCAGTTCAGCGGCTTGTAGGCGCGATCGTCGGCATGGATGCTCACCGAACCGTCTGCCTTGATGAGAAGCAGACGACGAGCCGACGGCAGGTGGGCGGTAAGCCGACCGAGGTAGTCCACCCGGCACTGGGCGATCACGAGTCGCACCGGTTCAGCTTAGGGCCCGAGTCCTGGCCCGGCTTACAACCATCCCGATGGATTGGCCCGCAACCACTCCTGGGCTGCGGCCACCGCATCGTCGAGTGTCGTGAACACCACATCGTCGAACCCACGGTCGGCCAGGACTACGGCCGCGTCCGGGTCGACGAGGAAACCCTGTTTTCCAGTCGAACGCAATGCAGTGCTCATATTGGCAAGCAACGCCCGAGCGGGGTCGTTGATGGTGTCGACCCGGGTAACGTCGAGTATCGCAACACCGAACGCATCACTGTCGTGATCAGCCGTGCGCAGTAGCCGCTCCGCTCCGGCGAACATCAGATCTCCGTGCATCTCATAGACACGTACGCCGTCGGCTGCGTCGTAGACGGCACGGATCGTCGAGCGCGACTGCCTACCGAAGGACAGGAAGTGCAAACCGAGCCGCTGAGAAAGGCTGCGGCACAACAGAACCCCTCGAACACTGTTACCGCGGCCGTCCAGCAGAGGCGAGTACACCCCGATGCCCAACTGTCCCGGCAATACCGCGGCGATGCCGCCGCCGACGCCACTCTTGGCGGGCATACCGACCTCACTGACCCAGTCGCCGGCGCCGTTGTACATACCGCAGGTGACCATGACGCTCAACGTGCGCTGCACCACTTTGGCATCAGTCACCCGGCGGCCGGTTTGCGGGTTGATACCGCCACGTGCCAGGGTCGCCGCCATCCGGGCCAAATCTACGCTGGTGACTTTCAGTGAACACTGCCGAAAGTAGACGTCCAAGACGTCATCGGGGTCCTCAAGAACCCCGAAGCTGGTGAGCATGTATGCGATCGCCCGGTTGCGGTTGCCGGTGGCTTTCTCCGAGCGGTACACATCCTCATCGAGTTCCAACGGCCGGCCGGCGCAGGCAGAGTAAAAGGCCCGGAGCTTGTCGAACCGTTCGTCCGGGCTGGCGCCGGGGATGAGCGACACCGCGGCGATGGCACCGGCGTTGATCATCGGGTTCTTCGGGATCTTGGTGTGCTGATCGACGCTGATCTCGTTGAACGCGTCCCCGGAGGGTTCAACGCCGATCTTGGCATCGACGGCCTCCTGCCCCACCTGGTCGAGGGCGAGTGCATAGGTGAACGGCTTGGAGATCGACTGGATGGTGAATTCGGTGCGGGCATCTCCGGCCTCGTACAGGTAGCCGTCGGAGGCGGACAGCGTCATCCCGAAACCATTGGGGTCTACCTGGGTGAGCTCGGGAATGTAATTGGCCAGGGCTCCGTCGGTCACCGGGGCGTACTCGGCCATCAGATGGTCGAGGTAGTGCTGCACCAGTTGTTCGGGCACCGTCGGATCGTACTGGCATCGACGGGGGCTCCGTGCCATGGTTAATGGATGCGCGCACGGTTCCGGTCGGTGGCCAGCCCGATCGGTGAACTGACGCTGGCCGGCGCGGGTTCGACCCTGACCCATCTGTTGATGGCCGAGCAATCCCACGAGCCAGACAGGTCGGACTGGGAGCCCGCGGCCCCAGACGCCTTCGCTGATGTCGTCGAACAACTCGATGCGTACTTCGCCGGCACGCTGACCGAGTTCGACGTCGATATGCAGTCCGACGGCACCGAGTTCCAGCGGCGGGTGTGGGCGGCATTGCAGACCATTCCCTACGGCGAGACACGATCATATGGCCAGATCGCCGAACAAATCGGTTCGCCGGCCGCATCCCGCGCCGTGGGTTTGGCCAATGGCCGTAATCCGATCAGCATTATCGTGCCGTGCCACCGCGTTATCGGATCTTCAGGCGGATTGACCGGCTATGGCGGAGGCATTGAACGCAAACGAATCCTTCTTGAATTAGAGATGAATACGAATTCGTTGACGCCGGCGCTATTCGATTAACACACATCTATACAAATAGGAAACACCCCCCGTTTTTGCGGGGGGTGTTCCGTTAATGTGTGTTCGGCGGTGTCCTACTTTTCCACCCTGTTGGGTAGTATCATCGGCGCTGGCTGGCTTAGCTTCCGGGTTCGGGATGGGTCCGGGCGTTTCCCTGCCGCTATGGCCGCCGTAACTTTATTCAGATGTGTTTTCATCTGGGTGTGTTTTGGTGGTGGGGGTGTGGTGTTTGTGCGCGTGAATGTGTGTGGTTGCGAGTGTGTGTGTAAGTTTTCGGCCGGTTAGTGCCAGTTCCCTGCGCCCATTGCTGGGTTTCCAGGTCTGGTCTATCGATCCCGTAGTCTGCGGGGGGCCTTATCCCACTTGATGGGTGAGAAGCCTGGTCTTGGAGAAGGTTTCCCGCTTAGATGCTTTCAGCGGTTATCCTGTCCGAACGTGGCTATCCAGCCGTGCCACTGGTGTGACAACTGGTGGACCAGAGGTTCGTCCGTCCCGGTCCTCTCGTACTAGGGACAGCTTTCCTCAAGCTTCTGACGCGCGCGGCGGATAGAGACCGAACTGTCTCACGACGTTCTAAACCCAGCTCGCGTGCCGCTTTAATGGGCGAACAGCCCAACCCTTGGGACCTGCTCCAGCCCCAGGATGCGACGAGCCGACATCGAGGTGCCAAACCATCCCGTCGATATGGACTCTTGGGGAAGATCAGCCTGTTATCCCCGGGGTACCTTTTATCCGTTGAGCGACACCCCTTCCACTCAGAGGTGCCGGATCACTAGTCCCGACTTTCGTCCCTGCTCGACATGTATGTCTCGCAGTCAAGCTCCCTTGTGCACTTGCACTCAACACCTGATTGCCGTCCAGGTTGAGGGAACCTTTGGGCGCCTCCGTTACTTTTTAGGAGGCAACCGCCCCAGTTAAACTACCCACCAGGCACTGTCCCTGAACCGGATATACGGTTCGAAGTTAGAGGTCCAATACGATCAGAGTGGTATTTCAACAACGACTCCGCAATTACTGGCGTAATTGTTTCACAGTCTCCCACCTATCCTACACAAACCGTATCGAACATCAATACCAAGCTATAGTGAAGGTCCCGGGGTCTTTTCGTCCTGCCGCGCGTAACGAGCATCTTTACTCGTAGTGCAATTTCGCCGAGTCTATGGTTGAGACAGTTGAGAAGTCGTTACGCCATTCGTGCAGGTCGGAACTTACCCGACAAGGAATTTCGCTACCTTAGGATGGTTATAGTTACCACCGCCGTTTACTGGGGCTTAAATTCTCCGCTTCACCCAAGGGTTAACGGGTCCTCTTAACCTTCCAGCACCGGGCAGGCGTCAGTCCGTATACATCGTCTTGCGACTTCGCACGGACCTGTGTTTTTAGTAAACAGTCGCTTCTCACTGGTTTGTGCCACCCCCCACCGCTGCCGGCCGCGAAGGCCTTCACCGCAGGGGGTCCTCCTTCTCCCGAAGTTACGGAGGTATTTTGCCGAGTTCCTTAACCATAGTTCACTCGTACGCCTTGGTATTCTCTACCTGACCACCTGTGTCGGTTTGGGGTACGGGCCGTGTGTGTGCTCGCTAGAGGCTTTTCTTGGCAGCACAGGATCACCGAATTCGCCTCACTCGGCTATGCATCACCTCTCAGGATTAATGACATCCGGATTTACCTAAATGTCTCCCTACAGGCTTGCCCCAGTATTACCACTGACTGGTACGGCTACCTTCCTGCGTCACCCCATCGCTTGACTACTACCACCGGAGGTCCCGCGCAGCCGGTGGCCTTCGCCCCCCTCGAAAGGAGATTGATCGACCACCCTTTGGGCGGTTAGTACCGATGATTCGTCATTGGGCGCTCACACACGGGTACGGGAATATCAACCCGTTGTCCATCGACTACGCCTGTCGGCCTCGCCTTAGGTCCCGACTCACCCTGGGCGGACTGGCCTGCCCCAGGAACCCTTGGTCTTTCGGCGGGCAAGGTTCTCACTTGCCTTATCGCTACTCATGCCTGCATTCTCACTCCCACACCCTCCACCACTAGATCACTCTGTGGCTTCACCGGATGCAGGACGCTCCCCTACCCAACGAACACGTTCGTTGCCGCGGCTTCGGCGGTGTGCTTGAGCCCCGCTACATTATCGGCGCACAATCACTTGACCAGTGAGCTATTACGCACTCTTTCAAGGGTGGCTGCTTCTAAGCCAACCTCCTGGTTGTCTCTGCGACTGCACATCCTTTTCCACTTAGCACACGCTTAGGGGCCTTAGCCGGCGATCTGGGCTGTTTCCCTCTCGACGCACGGAGCTTATCCCCCGCCGTCTCACTGCCACGCTCTTGGACTTACCGGCATTCGGAGTTTGGCTGACGTCAGTAACCCTGTGGGGCCCCTCGGCCATCCAGTAGCTCTACCTCCGGTAAGAAACACGCGACGCTGCACCTAAATGCATTTCGGGGAGAACCAGCTATCACGGAGTTTGATTGGCCTTTCACCCCTACCCACAACTCATCCCCTCAGTCTTCAACCTAAGTGGGTTCGGGCCTCCACGCGGTCTTACCCGCGCTTCACCCTGGCCATGGGTAGATCACTCCGCTTCGGGTCCAGAACACGCCACTACACCACACACTATTGCATGGATACGCCCTATTCAGACTCGCTTTCGCTACGGCTACCCCTCAACGGGTTAACCTCGCGACATGTCCCTGACTCGCAGGCTCATTCTTCAAAAGGCACGCCATCACCCCACGACAAGTCGAGGGCTCTGACGGATTGTAGGCACACGGTTTCAGGTACTATTTCACTCCCCTCCCGGGGTACTTTTCACCATTCCCTCACGGTACTAATCCGCTATCGGTCACTGGGAAGTATTCAGGCTTACCGGGTGGTCCCGGCAGATTCACAGCAGATTCCACGGGCCCGCTGCTACTCGGGAACCCGTCCCAGCAGAGATCATGTTTTCACCTACGGGGCTCTCACCCTCTACGGCAGGCCATCCCAAGCCATTTCGACTAACACAACCTTTTCTTACTGCTGCCCAGACCGGCAGATCTGAGAAAGACAAGCCCCACAACACCGAACACACAACCCCTGCCGGGTATCACATGCATCCGGTTTAGCCATCCTCCGCTTTCGCTCGCCACTACTCACGGAATCACTTTTGTTTTCTCTTCCTACGGGTACTGAGATGTTTCACTTCCCCGCGTTCCCCCCCGCCACCTATGTATTCAGTAGCGGGTGACACGACATCACTCGTGCCGGGTTTCCCCATTCGGACATCCTCGGATCAACGCTCGGTTGGCAGCTCCCCGAGGCTTATCGCAGCCTCCTACGTCCTTCATCGGCTCCCAGTGCCAAGGCATCCACCATGCGCCCTTAAACACTTACAAACACAAAACCAATATTAGAAATTGCACATCCACAAACACAGAACCCACCCCCCGAAGAGGGAAGGAACCCCATTTGCGAGATGCTCGCAACCACTATCCACGAATCAAACACCACACACCCCACCACCAAAGACGGGGCGACAACAACCCACCCCCGAAAGGGCGAACAGGGCTTGTTGTCTCAAAGCCCAATAGTGTGTCTGATGGTTAATTTCTCCCCAGCCGGCCCGAAGACCAGCCCCTGAACCCGGGGAAACGTTTGTTGTGCACCAGAACCGGCGCCCACTACAGGGCCGGCCCATCCAACGAATCGCTCAGCTCACCGAACCCCCACAGACGTGGGCGGGGCATGAGTCTCGTGGTGCTCCTTAGAAAGGAGGTGATCCAGCCGCACCTTCCGGTACGGCTACCTTG
>JBAXIR010000035.1:0-18817 GCA_037138275.1 Mycobacteriaceae bacterium
GTGTTGATGGTCGTCGCAGTCTTCGGCGTTATTCACGCCGCAGCCTCGACTCCACGAACCCCTCGAGTTCCTCCCATTGCTTCACCGCGGTGGCATACGGCGGGTTGGGCCGCTCGAAGGTGTCCGGTTCGAGGATGTGGTTCACCAACCGACCGATTGCGGTGTCGTCGGCCAGGAGTTCCTCGACGGCATCGTCTTCGGAGTAGTTACCGACATCGCGGATGAACTCCACCGCTAACGCGAACTGGTCGCGGTCGATGGCGTCAGGGCCGTCACCGATATCGTCGACCAGACCGTTGAGCACATAGACGTTGTCCTCGGTGACATCCGCCCGCAGTGAGCCGTCGGTGGCCGCAGTCCGGATGTCGTCGTAGGTGCTCAGGTCCGACAGGTCGTGGTCATGCTCATCGGCCAGATAACGCGCAAGCGTCCGCTCGGACGGGAACACGCTGATCCGCCCGTTGCGGCCGAGGAACACCGGCTTCTCGTCGAAGTAGCAGCGCAGCGTGTAGAACGTGCCGCCGCTGATCATCACCCGGACGGGGTCGATCCCGACGTGCTCCCAGAATTTCGCATCGCCACCGAGCACGACAGGTTTGACGGCTGCCAGGGCACCGACACCGGCGTCGTCGTCGTCGAGGTCATTGTCATCATCGTCGGCCGTGATCCCGGAAATTTCCTCAGCGTCGTCGTCGAACGGCTCGGCGAGTTCGGCGGCAGCCCGCGCGGAGGCGCCCTCGTCGACCTCCGGAGTCGTGACGATCTCGTCGATCGCGGTCACCACGCCCTCCCAGCCGCGCGCGACGATCTCGCCGACGGTGTCCCAGCGCTTGCGGCCAGCCCGGCCGGTGAATTGCTCAATGCCGCCTGTCACCAGGCTCAGGTTCGGGTTGCCGTTGAAGAACCGAGTCACGGTGGGCATTTCGCACACCGAGCCGAGCGAGGAGACCACGGCCAACGTGTTGGCCAACGCGCTCACCGAGGCCTCGGTGGGCCGCTCGGCCAGTAACTCCGCCACGGCGATGAGGTCGGCCTGACGGTCCTCGGCAGGCCGCAGCCTGTGGGCGTTGGCACCGGTGATCGCACCCCAGGCCGGATGGTCGGTGAGGTCGTTGTCGGTGTTGGTCCGAACGAACGCGGCCAGATCAGCCACCGACTCGAACGCGAAAACGTCCTCATCCTTGCCGAGGAAGCCCTCCCATTCGTCGCCGGCATCGCGCCAGCGGGGGGCCCACAACGTGTACAGGTCCCCGGCGGTGACGCCGAGGCGGATCGGAACGAGCTCTGCAGCCATGCTTCACAGCCTAACGACCTAGGCTTTGGGTCATGGATGTGTGTGTCATCGACCACCCGCTGGCCGCTGCCCGGCTGACCACCCTGCGCGACGAACGCACCGACAACGCGGCGTTCCGCAGTGCACTTCGCGACCTGACCCACATGCTGGTGTACGAGGCCACCCGGGATTCGCCGCGCGAGCAGATCAGCGTGCGCACCCCGCTGGCCGTCACCGTCGGCAGCAAGCTGGCCAGTCCGCCCCTGCTGGTGCCGGTACTGCGGGCCGGATTGGGCATGGTCGACTCGGCACATGCCCTCATCCCGGAGTCCCGGGTGGGATTCGTCGGTGTGGCGCGCGACGAGGACACTCATCAGCCGCAGCCGTATCTGGAGTCGTTGCCGGCCGATCTGCGCACCCAGCCGGTCATGGTGCTCGACCCGATGCTGGCCACCGGTGGCTCGATGGTCTACACGATCGAGCTGTTGGCCGGCCGGGGCGCGGTGGATATCACGGTGGTGTGCGTTGTGTGCGCGCCCGAAGGTATTGCAGCGCTTGAGAAAGCGGCCCCGGATGCGCGGTTGTTCACCTCGGCAATCGACGACGGCCTCAACGATGTGGCGTACATCGTGCCGGGACTCGGCGACGCGGGGGACCGTCAGTTCGGGCCGCGCTAGAGCGCGGTGAGCACAGCCGACAACCACGCGCCGAGATCCCGGGCGGAATTGAGTCCAGCGGCTAGCACGTCGTCGTGACGCAGTGGCTCCCCGGTCATTCCGGCGGCGAGATTGGTCACCAGCGACACCGCGAGCACCTCGGCGCCCTCGGCGCGAGCCGCGATGGTCTCGTGCACCGTCGACATCCCGACCAGATCGGCGCCGAGGGTGCGCAACATCCGGATTTCCGCGGGCGTCTCGTAATGCGGACCGGGCAGTGCGGCGTACACGCCCTCGGTCAACGATGGGTCGATATCCCGGGCTAGTGCGCGCAGTCGCGGCGAGTAGGCGTCGACGAGGTCGACGAACTGCGCGCCGGTCAGCGGCGAACGCGCAGTCAGGTTGAGATGATCGCTGATAAGCACGGTTTGGCCCACCCGGTGGTCCGCACGAAGCCCGCCGGCCGCATTGGTCAGTACGACGACCTCCGCCCCGGCTGCGCAGGCGGCGCGCACCGGGTGCACGACAAGGCCCAAATCGTGTCCCTCGTAGGCGTGGATGCGACCAATCATGACCAGCACCCGATGCGTTCCGACCGGTACGGAGAGCAGCTGTCCGCCGTGGCCGTCGGCACTGGGCGCGACGAAATCCGGCAAGTCAGCCATCGGGATTGCCGCGGTCGGGGTTCCCAGTGCGGCGGCGGCCGGTCCCCAGCCCGAACCCAGGACGACGGCGACGTCGTGGCGGCCGACCCCCGTGCGTTCGGCTATTACCGCAGCCGTCCGCCTGGGGTCTGGACTCACAGCGTGCCAGCCTAACCGGGCTCGAGGCGACCGGTGCGATACTGCCAGCATGCCGTTGGCCGACACCGCAGAGTCGTGGCTGGCTGCCCACTACGACGACCTCATCGGGTGGCGCCGCCACCTCCACCGCCACCCCGAGCTCGGCCGGCAGGAGTTCGCCACCACCCAGTTCATCGCCGACCGATTGGTCGAGGCCGGGCTCAACCCCAAGATTCTGCCCGGCGGGACCGGCCTGACGTGTGACTTCGGGCCCGAAGATGCGCCCCGGATCGCGTTGCGGGCCGATATCGACGCGCTGCCGATGGCCGAGCGCACCGGGCTTGCGTTTTCCTCTGCGGTTCCCGGTGTCGCGCATGCCTGCGGTCACGACGCGCACACCGCGATGCTGCTCGGGGCGGCGACCGCACTGGCGTTGGTGCCTGAACTGCCGGTCGCGGTCCGGTTGCTGTTCCAGCCCGCCGAGGAGTTGATGCCCGGTGGCGCACTGGATGCGATCGCGGCCGGCGCGCTGACCGGAGTGTCGCGCATCTTCGCACTGCACTGTGATCCGCACCTTGCGGTCGGCAGTGTCGCCGTCACCGCAGGCCCGATCACCTCGGCAGCCGACTTTGTCGAGATCACGTTGCACTCCCCGGGCGGACACACCTCGCGTCCGCACCTGACCGCAGATCTGGTGTACGGCATGGGAATGCTGATCACCGGTCTGCCCGGTGTGCTCTCCCGGCGTATCGATCCGCGACACGCCACCGTGATGGTCTGGGGTTCGGCTCACTCGGGGTCAGCGCCCAATGCGATACCTCAGGTCGGCACTCTGGCCGGTACCGTCCGGACAGCCAGCCGGGAGGCCTGGCTGGAGATGGAACACCTTGTCCGCGAGGCCGTTTCGGGATTACTGGCGCCGCTGGGAATCGATCATGGGCTGGATTACCATCGCGGCGTTCCGCCGGTGGTCAACGAGGAGCGCTCGACTCAGATCATGACCCACGCCATCGAAGCCGTCGGGCCGGAGGTGCTGGCTGATACCCGACAGTCCGGTGGCGGCGAGGACTTCTCCTGGTATCTCGAGGACGTGCCGGGCGCGATGGCCCGACTCGGCGTGTGGAGCGGAGCTGTTCCGCAACTGGATCTTCACCAGCCGACCTTCGACATCGACGAGCGCGCACTGGCTGTCGGGGTTCGGGTGCTGGTGAACATCATCGAACAGTCGGCAGCCTTCGAATGAAGCTGCTGGTAACCGGCGGTGCCGGTTATGTCGGCAGCGTCTGCTCGAAAGTCTTTCTCGAACAGGGACATTCGGTGGTCATCATCGACGACCTGTCGACCGGAAACGCCGACGCGGTGCCGGCTGGCGCGGAGTTCGTCACCGGCGACATGATCGAGGTGGCTGCGACCCTGCTCGCCGACGGTTCGTTCGACGGCGTCGCGCACTTCGCGGCCAAGTCACTGGTCGGCGAGTCGGTGCAGGCCCCGCAGAATTACTGGTACTCAAACGTGGTCAAGACCCTGGAACTGCTCGAGGTGATGCGCGCCGCGGGCACGCCCCGGCTGGTGTTCTCCTCGACGGCCGCGACATACGGTGAGCCGCAGGTGGTTCCGATCACCGAGGACGCGCCCACCCGGCCGACCAATGCCTACGGCGCCACCAAACTGGCGATCGACCATGCCATCACCTCCTACGCGCACGCGCACGGTCTGGCCGCGACCAGCCTGCGCTACTTCAATGTCGCCGGTGCCTACGCCGGCCTCGGTGAACGGCATGCGGTCGAGACGCACCTGATCCCGTTGGTGCTGCAGGTCGCCAACGGTTCTCGTGACGAGATCCTGGTGTTCGGCAATGACTGGCCCACCCCCGACGGCACGGCGATCCGTGATTACATTCACGTCGCCGACCTCGCCGATGCGCATCTGCTGGCACTGCAGAGTGCGGAGGCGGGATCGCACCGGATTTACAACCTGGGCAACGGAACGGGTTTCAGCGTCCGGGAGGTGATCGCCTGCTGCCGGCAGGTCACCGGCCGGCCGATCGCAGAGCGCGATGTGGCCCGCCGCGCCGGAGATCCGGCCGTGCTGATCGCTTCCAGCGCAAAGGCCATTGCCGAACTCAGGTGGCGTCCCGGTCGCAGCGCCATCGACCAGATCGTCACCGACGCCTGGGAGTTCACCCGCTAAAGTGCGGTGCCCGGCCCGATATTGCGGGCCGGCCGGGTGCGGATGTCGTGGACGTACTCCGCCGGTGCGCCGGCCACCTCCGCCGCGTCGGCCATCACGCCGAGGTAGCGCGCAGACGGCACCCCACCCTCCCAGGCATCCACCACGTAGAGCCAGGCCAGCACGGGATCGATTGAAGTGTCGGAAGATTCCCGGTCGATCCGGCAGCGGATCTTGCTGTGCAGACCCAGTTCGGAGCCCTCCCAGCGATCCATATTGGCCTCATCGGCCGCGGTCACGTCGTAGAGCACCACGAAGACCCGCGACGCGACGTCTTCGACCAGAGTGGCCAGCGCCCCCTCCCAGCCGATGTCCTCCCCGCCGAACGTCAACCGCCACCCATATAGCCAGCCGGTACCTGCCATTGGCGAGTGCGGCGCTCGGTCCAGCATCTGCTCGGGATCCATGTTCGACCCGTAGGCGGCGTAGAGCGTCACCGACAAAGAGTAAGGCTTCACTGCTTAGATGGGGCGCGTGACCTCTCGGATCGTGATCGTCGGCGGGGGCCCGGCCGGATACGAGGCAGCTCTGGTGGCGGCGGGGCAGGGGTCCGGGGTCGCCGAGGTCACCGTGGTCGACTGCGACGGGATCGGCGGTGCCTGTGTGCTATTCGACTGCGTACCGTCCAAGACCTTCATCGCCTCGACCGGCGTGCGCACCGAGTTGCGCCGAGCCGCCGGCATGGGCTTCGACATCGGAATCGACGACGCCAAGATCTCGCTCACCCAGATCAACAACCGGGTCAAGACCCTGGCACGTTCGCAGTCTGCCGATATCGGCGCCCAGCTGCTGGCGGCGAATGTCAACGTGGTGTCCGGCCGCGCCGAGTTGATCGACAGCGTGCCGGGGATGGCAGATCACCGGATTCAGGTCACCACCTCCGATGGTAGGACCGGGGTGCTCAAGGCCGACATGGTGTTGATCGCCACTGGCTCGCGTCCCCGGGTGCTGCCCGGCGCCGAACCGGACGGTGAGCGAATCCTTAACTGGCGACAGCTCTACGACCTCACCGAGTTGCCCGAACATCTGGTGATCGTGGGCTCCGGTGTCACCGGCGCGGAATTCTGCAACGCCTACACCGAACTCGGCGTCACGGTGACGGTGGTGGCCAGCCGCGATCAGATCCTGCCGCATGAAGATAGCGATGCCGCCGCGGTGCTCGAGGAGGTGTTCGCCGAGCGCGGTGTGACGCTGATCAAGAATGCCCGCGCTGATTCGGTGGTCCGGACCGAATCCGGGGTGCGAGTGACGATGGCTGACGGCCGCGTCGTCGACGCAAGCCACGCATTGATCACCGTCGGGGCGGTACCGAACACCTCGGGCCTGGGCCTGGAACGCGTGGGTGTCGAACTCACGCCAAGCGGCCACATCCCGGTGGACCGGGTGTCACGCACCTCCGCCGCCGGGATCTACGCCGCCGGTGACTGCACCGGACTGCTGCCACTGGCGTCGGTCGCGGCGATGCAGGGCCGCATCGCGATGTATCACGCAATGGGTGAGGGTGTGGCCCCGATCCGGTTGCGGACGGTGGCCTCTGCCACCTTCACCCGTCCGGAGATCGCCGCGGTCGGGGTGCCGCAGACCGCCATCGACAACGGCTCGGTGGCGGCCCGGACCATCACACTCCCGCTGTCCACCAACGCCAGGGCGAAGATGTCGCTACTGCGTCGCGGCTTCGTCAAGATCTTCTGCCGGCCCGCCACCGGCGTGGTGATCGGTGGTGTCGTGGTGGCGCCGATCGCCTCGGAGTTGATCCTGCCGATCGCCCTGGCGGTGCAGAACCGGATCTCGGTCACCGACCTGGCACAGACACTTTCGGTGTACCCGTCGCTGTCGGGGTCGGTGGTCGAAGCTGCACGCAGGCTGATGGCCCATGACGATCTCGACTAGCCTGTCCCTATGAACGACCCGATCCTTCGGCCGGGCAACGGCCAGACCTTCCTCGGGCCCGCCCAGCGTTCGGAGGCCTGGGACCGCCTGGGCGCTGAGCAGTTCGACGTCGTGGTGATCGGCGGCGGAGTTGTCGGTGCCGGTGCGGCGCTCGACGCCGCCACCCGTGGACTGAGCGTCGCACTGGTCGAGGCACGCGATTTCGCCTCCGGCACCTCGAGTCGAAGTTCGAAGATGTTCCACGGTGGGCTGCGCTACCTCGAGCAGCTGGAGTTCGGCCTGGTGCGTGAGGCGTTGCACGAGCGTGAACTTTCGCTCACGACGCTGGCCCCGCACCTGGTTAAACCGCTGCCGTTCCTATTCCCGTTGACCAAGCGGGTGTGGGAACGCCCCTACATCGCCGCCGGAATCTTCCTCTACGACCAACTCGGTGGCGCGAAATCCGTTCCGGCCCAACGACATCTCACCAAGTCCGGTGCGCTGCGACTGGCCCCCGGACTCAAGCGGAACTCGATGATCGGCGGCATCCGCTATTACGACACCGTGGTCGACGACGCTCGCCACACCATGATGGTGGCCCGCACCGCCGCGCACTACGGAGCGGTGGTGCGCAACTCGACGCAGGTGGTTGGGATGCTGACCGAGGGCGACCGGGTGGTCGGTGTCACCGTGCGGGATTCGGAGAACGGCGCGGTTACCGAGGTTCGCGGACACGTCGTCATCAACGCGACCGGGGTGTGGACTGACGAAATTCAGGCGCTGTCGCACCAGCGCGGCCGGTTCCGGGTGCGGGCGTCCAAAGGTGTGCACATCGTGGTACCCCGGGACCGCATCGTTAGCGAGGTGGCGATCATCCTGCGTACCGAGAAGTCGGTGCTGTTCATCATCCCGTGGGGCACGCACTGGATCATCGGCACCACCGACACCGACTGGAACCTCGACCTGGCCCACCCGGCCGCTACCAAGGCCGACATCGACTACATCCTCACCCACGTCAACACCGTGCTGGCCACTCCGCTCACTCACGATGACATCGACGGGGTGTACGCCGGCCTGCGTCCGCTGTTGGCCGGCGAGAACGAGGAGACCTCGAAGCTGTCCCGCGAGCATGCGGTGGCCTCACCGACGCCGGGGTTGGTCGCGATTGCAGGCGGCAAGTACACCACCTACCGGGTGATGGGCGCCGATGCGGTGGACGCGGCGGCCGAGTTCGTGCCCGCCCGGGTGGCGCCCTCGATCACCGAGAAGGTGCCCCTGCTCGGCGCCGACGGGTACTTCGCGCTGATCAACCAAACCGACAGCGTCGGTGAGCAATACGGACTGCACCCCTACCGGGTGCGCCATCTGCTGGACCGTTACGGATCGCTGATCGGTGAGGTGCTCGGGATGGCCGCGGGGCGGCCTGAGTTGCTCGAGCCGATCGCCCACGCGCCGGTCTACCTTCGGGTCGAGGCGGTGTACGCGGCCGCGGCCGAAGGAGCTCTGCATCTCGAGGACATCCTGACCCGGCGGATGCGGATCTCCATCGAGTACCCGCACCGCGGCGTCGACTGCGCGCGCGAGGTGGCCGAGTTGGTCGCCCCGATTCTGGGCTGGAGTCCCGCCGACGTCGACCGTGAGGTGGCCACCTATCTGGCCCGGGTCGAGGCCGAGGTGCTGTCCCAGAGTCAACTCGATGATGACGCGGCCGACTCGCTGCGGGTCGCCGCACCTGAGGCGCGCGGGGAGATCCTCGAACCGGTGCCCTTGACGTGAGAAGGGCGCCACTGCCGGCTCGTGACGGGATCGGTCCGGCCCGGCTTCGGCTGCACGGTGGAAATGTGCTCGCGGAGTTCACCATTCGCTTCGGAGAGGCTGCCGGCGCCAGGGTGCTGGCCGGCGAGGTGGTCGATTCCGAGGGCGGTGTGGTGACTGCCGAGACGGTCCTTCGTGCCGGTTCGCAGGTCTACCTGTACCGCGATCTGCCGCACGAGGTGAATGTTCCGTTCGACCTGCCGGTGCTCTATCGCGACGACAACATCGTTGTGGTCGACAAACCGCACTTCTTGGCCACTATGCCGCGTGGTTCGCATGTCGCCCAAACCGCGCTAGTTCGGCTGCGCCGGGAACTCGGTCTGGACGAACTCAGCCCCGCTCATCGGCTGGACCGCTTGACTGCCGGCGTGCTGATGTTCACCGTACGCCGCGAGGTGCGGGGTGCGTATCAAGGTTTGTTCGCACGCGGCGAGGTGCGCAAGACCTATCTGGCGCGCTCCAGCGCCGAGCCGGGTTTGTCTGCGCCGCAGGTTGTGTCGAACCGGATCACCAAGTGCCGGGGCGTGCTGCAGGCGGTGATTGAGCCGGGGGAGCCGAATGCGGAGACCCTGATTGAGCCACTGGGCGCCGGCCGGTACCGGCTCACGCCGCGCACCGGGCGCACCCATCAGCTGCGGGTGCACATGGCATCGCTGGGTCTGCCGATCGACAATGATCCGCTCTACCCGGAGGTGCTTGCCGTCGCTGGTGATGACTTCAGTGCACCGCTGCAACTGGTGGCGCAACGACTGGAGTTCGATGACCCGATCACTGGCCGCCGGCAAATCTTCGTAAGCTCGCGCACATGATCTCCACCCAGCGCATCACCGTCGACGGCATCACCACGTCGGTTCTGGTGGGCGGGGCCGGGGAGCCCGGCGAGGCGGTGGTGTTCGTGCACGGCAACCCGGACTCCGGTTCGGACTGGATGCCGTTGATGACGCGGATCGCCCCGTTCGCTCGCGTCATTGCGCCCGACCTTCCGGGCTTTGGGGCCGCGGACGCGCGCCGGGACAATGACTACACGATCTACAGCTACGCCCGATTCCTCGACGGCGTGATCCGATCGCTCGGCGTGCGACGGGTGCACCTGGTGGCTCACGATTACGGCGGCCCGTTCGCGGCGGCATGGGCTGCCGACCACCCCGACCGCGTCGCGAGCGTCACGTTCGTCAACACCGGTGTGCTGGTGGATTACCGCTGGCACCGGATGGCGCGGCTGTGGCGCACCCCGATCGTCGGTGAAGTCGTCATGCGCGCCATCCGGCCCGCCGTGGTGGCCAAGATGCTGGCCCGAGAGAACCCTGGCCTGTCGGCTGCGTGGGTGGACACCATCGTGGGTCACCTGCTGCCGGCGAAAACGCAGAACGCGGTGCTGCGGCTGTACCGATCCACCCGAGCGGGCGATATGGAGCAACTTGCCGCGCGGCTGCGTCAGCACGACCACGATGCGCTGGTGGTGTTCGGGGATGCCGATGCCTATATCCCGGCTGATCTCGCGCATCGGCAGGTCCAGGTTTTCCCCCGCGTCGATATCCGCATCCTCCGCGGCCTGGGCCACTGGAGCTGGCTTGAGGACACCGATGCGGTGGCCGGCCAGATCGTGCCGTTCCTGCAGTCGCAGATTGGAAAGGCCATCCGACCTTAGACCCAGACCGACGGAAGGCTCACCGCTGGCACGACGGGCACCAGTAGCTGAGTCGTGCTGCTGTCCCATCTGTCGGTACAGCGCGCAGAATTCGAGTTCCGCAACGGCGACAGGGTTCGCCCGCGCGTCCGTACACCCACAGTTGGTGGCCTCGCCTGGTATTTCCGGTCGTCGTTCGCGCTGTGCGTAATCGATTGCTCCACAACATCTCTCGGGTGCGAGTCGCCACCCGCAGCGGGTCGGTCAGGGTTGCGACCGTGCTGGTCGGAAGTCGGCCGAAGATGAAACACAGCTCGTTGCAGTACACATTCCCGACACCGGCCATGACGCGCTGATCCAGCAGGGCGGCCGCGATCGGACGATCAGGATCGACGGCCAGGTTGGCGGCGGCCTGTTGCGGATCCCAGTCGTCGCCGAGCAGATCCGGCCCGAGGTGCGCGACGGCGTCAAGGTCGTAGGCGCGGTCGAGGACCTCCAGCACGCCGAGGTCGATACCGGCCGCGGTGACCTGGCCGGCCTGAAGCACAATTCGGACCTTGTGATCGGCGACGCCGCGCGGCGAGATCCGCCAACTGCCGTCCATCTTCAGGTGCGAATGGATACTCGCCGGCCCGACCCGGATGAACAGGTGCTTACCGCGGCTCAGTACCTCGTCGACCGTGTGGTCGGTCAGGTCAACGGTGGCGTATTGGGGCACCCGGATATCGCATCGGGTCAGGGTCCGGCCGACCAGTGCGTCGCGCAGGGCTGCGGCGGTACGAAAGACGGTGTCGCCCTCAGGCATTGTTGGAGGCTATGCCGGTGGGCGCCGGTGGAGGCGGCGTTGGGTAGGGATGCTCGCCACTGCGCCGGCACCGGCGCCGAGGACGTCGGCGATCCAGTCGCCAATATCGGCACCGGTGCGGCCAGGGATCAGTGTTTGTAGCGTCTCGTCGGCGATGCCGAAGGCGGCGACCAATATGACGGCGAGGACCATCCGGCCGGCGACGGGGGCCAGCGGACGCGACAGGCGCAAAGTGCCGGCCGCCAACCATCCGCCGACGGCATAGGCGAGGAAATGATTGACCTTGTCCCAGGCGATGAACGCCGCGTCGGGCAGTTCCTGCGGCGTCAGCGAGGACAGCCACAGGATGGCGCCGGCCCAGCACAGCAGAGCGAACCAGAACAACCGGGTGGTAGGCGTCATCGCAAACGAAGGCCGCGCGGGGTCCGGCTGAATCCCGCGGCGAGCAGCGCCTCGCCCGTGTCGCTGTGGGCGACCTCCAGGGCCGAGACCCCGTCCATCTTCTCGATCACCATGGCGCTCATGCGACCCGCGCTGACAAGTTCGGCCAGCGCCCCAGCAGCGGCCCGTTGCGCGTTGATATCGCGGCTGAAACTGAGCAGCGTCCGGCCGCCGCGTTCGCAGTACCAGACCAGATCTCCATCGACCAGGACGACCAGTGCACCCGCCTTGCGGCCCGGCCGATGGCCTCCCTCACCGGCGGGCCAGGGCAGCGCGGTGCCGTAGGGGTTGGCAGGGTCGGCCGCGGCCAGCACGATGGCGTCGTACTCGGTCCGGTTGGAATCGACGCCCTCGGCATAGCCGCGCAGCCGATCAACGGTGGATGCGATGGCGAATTGCGCGCCGCCGAGGGATTCGACGAAATAGCCGCGTTGGCAGCGGCCGGACTCCTCGAAGGCGCTCAGCACCTTGTAGAGCGTGGCGAACCCGCCTGGCACCGCCTCGGCGGTCACGGCCGTCCTGGTGAGTACGCCGTAACGGTTCATCAGTAACTCTGCAGTGAAGTGTGCTCGCACCGTGGAGTCCGGTTCGCGGGCCGGTACGGCTGACCAGCGCCCGGCAACGGTCGGATCCGTGGACCTGCCCTGCGGTTGGGCAATTGCATAGCGGCTTAGTCGCGGGACCCGGCGATGTCGATGGGCCGGCACGGACGGGCGTCGTGAGCCCGGTCTGCGGCCGCCGGTCAGGATGGCGCGCACCGGGGCGAACGTGTCGCCGGTGACCCACCCGGCCCAGATCAGTTCCCAAAGAGCGGCTTTGACCGACTCGTCGTTCGGGCTGAGTTCAGCAAGCTGTCGAAAGAAGTAGGCGCCGCGTGATTCACCCGGATGGCCGAGCACGTCGAGGATCGCGCGGTGTGTGTCGGTGATGTCGAGTTCGGCGGGAGCAGCCAGCGTCATGGCCGCGGTGTCGGCGTGGTGGAACATCACCCAGCCATCGCTGCCGCCGATCGCACCGCCACCCGACCAGGTGACTTCGCCGGAGGTCAGCAGTTCGTCGAGCATCGCCGGTTGGTAGCCACGGACCCGCGGCGCGAATACCAGCGATTCGATCGCCGATGCAGGAATCGCAACCCCGGCGAGTTGGTCGATGACGGCGGCCAGTGCGTCCACTCCGGAACCGGCTGCACTGCCGACCTGCTGCCAGGCCGGCAGGAAACGCGCGTAGGCGCGGGTGCTGACCGGCTCCACCTGAGCGCGCAGCGCCGCTAGCGATCTCCGGCGCAGGATCCGCAGAACCTCGGCATCGCACCACTGATCACCACCCACCGATTCCGCCGGCGCGTCGATGAACTCACCGCGAACGAGCTTGGTGGCCAACGACATCCGGCTCAGCGCATCGGCAGCCACCCGGCGGCCCAGCCCGAACCGCTCGGCGGCTTCGGCGGTGGTGAACGGCCCGCGGGTGCGGGCAAAGCGGCCGAGCAATTCGCCCAGCGGATCTGCCACCTCTTCGGTGAACCCTGCCGGCACACCCACCGGCACGGCCACCCCGAGCGCGTCACGAAGCCGCCCGATGTCCTCGATAGCCACCCACCACCGTTGTCCGGCGTAGGACACCGGCAGCACCCGCTTGGCGGCGTACAGGCCGTCCAGCCAGGCGCTGACATCGGAAGCCGTTGAGCGAAGGGCGATCTCGTCTTCAGTGAGCGGCCCGAGCAGCCGCAACAGGTCGGCCACGCCCTCGGCGTCGCGGGCCCGGCGGTCATCGGTCAGGTGTTGTAGCTGCCGTGCCGTGGCGGCCACGACATCGCTGTCGAGCAGTTCGCGCAACTCCACCCGGCCCAGCAGTTCGGCCAGCAGTGCGGTGTCCAATGACAACGCGGCCGCGCGACGTTCGGCCAACGGGCTGTCGCCCTCATACATGAATGCCCCGACATAACCGAACAGCAGCGAGGCGGCGAAGGGTGATGGCGTTGGGGTCTCGACCTCGAACATCCGTACCCGACGACCGGCGATGCGGGCCATTAGGTCGGTCAGGGCGGGTACGTCGTAGACGTCCTGCAGACATTCCCGCACCGTTTCGAGCACGATCGGGAAGTCGGGATACTTGCGCGCCACGTCGAGCAACTGCGCTGCGCGTTGGCGTTGGTGCCATAGGGGTGCCCGCTTGCCGGGATGGCGCCGCGGCAGCAGCAGGGCACGCGCCGCGCACTCGCGGAACCGGGAGGCGAACAATGCCGAGCCACCCACCTCCGTGGTCACCAGTGACTCGATCTCGTCAGGTTCGAAGACGAAGATCTCCGCCCCGGGTGGCGTGTCATCGGTATCGGGCAGGCGCACCACGATGCCGTCGTCGGAGGCCGTCGGCTTCTCGTCGATGCCGTAGCGCTCGAGCAGTCGCCGGCCCACGACCAGTGCCAGGGGTCCATTGACCCGCAGGCCGTATGGCGAGTGCAGGATCACCCGCCAGTCGCCCAGTTCGTCGCGGAATCGTTCGACGACGAGCGTGGTGTCACTGGGTACCACGGTGGTCGCCGCACGCTGATCGGTGAGTAGTCGCCACAGGTTGTCGCCGGCGTAGTCGGCGAAACCTATTGCGGTACATCGGGTATCGAAGTCGGCACGGTCCAATCCGGACAGCTCGCCGGTGAATCTGCCGATTGCCGCGCCGAGTTCGGCGGGCCGTCCCACGGCGTCGCCGCGCCAGAACGGAAGCCGTGCCGGAATGCCGGGTGCAGGCACGACCAGCACCCGATCGTGGGTGATCTCGGTGATCCGCCAGCTCGTCGCGCCGAGAGCGATGACGTCGCCGGGCCGGGACTCGTACACCATCTCCTCGTCGAGTTCGCCGACCCGCGAGGGCTTTTCGGTCGCCAGATACACCGCGAACATGCCGCGGTCGGGGATCGCGCCACCGGAGGTGACGGCCAGTCGCTGCGCGCCGGGCCGACCGGTCAGGGTGCCGCTGTCGCGGTCGTAGACCAGGCGGGGCCGCAGTTCGGCGAAGTCGGTCGACGGGTACTTACCACTGAGCAGGTCCAGTGTCGCCTCAAATGCACTCCGCGGTAGCGTCGCGAACGGGGCGCTGCGTCGTACGGTGTCGAACCACTGCTCGGCATTCACCGGATCGATCGCACACGCCGCCACGGTGTGCTGGGCCAGGATGTCCAGGGGGTTGGCTGGCACGCGCATGGTTTCGATCTCGCCCGCAGCCATCCGTTGCACACTGACCGCGCAGCCGATCAGGTCGGTGCGGTGTTTGGGCAGCAACACCCCGCGGGAGATCTCGCCGACCTGGTGGCCGGCCCGGCCGACCCGCTGCAGGCCACTGGCCACCGACGGCGGTGCCTCGACCTGGATCACCAGATCCACTGCGCCCATGTCGATCCCAAGCTCGAGGCTCGAGGTCGCTACTACTGCTTTGAGTCGCCCGGTCTTGAGTTCATCTTCAACCTGGGCGCGCTGCTCCTTGGACACTGACCCGTGATGCGCGCGGGCCAGGGGTTCGATGAGTTCGCTACCGGAACGCTCGGTGCCGATTTCGTTGATCCGGGCTGTCAGTTTCTCGGCCAGCCGCCGTGAGTTCGCGAAGACGATGGTGGACGAGTGCGCCTCGATCAGATCAACGATGCGCGCCTCGACATCGGGCCAGATGGTGTTGTTCTCGAGGTTGGCCATATCGGGCACCGGAACCTGCACGGCGAGGTCGAAGGTCTTGGCCGACGGCGGAGCAACGATGTTTGCGGGTCTGCCTCCAGTAAGAAACCGGGCCACCTCTTCGGGTGGGCGCACGGTCGCCGACAAGCCGATGCGCTGGGCCGGTGTGGCCAGCAGCGCGTCTAGGCGCTCCAGTGAAAGCGCAAGGTGCGCACCGCGTTTGGTACCGGCCACGGCGTGTACCTCATCGATGATCACGCATCGTACGTCGGTCAGGGTGTCCCGGGCCGACGAGGTGAGCATGAGGAACAGCGATTCCGGCGTGGTGATCAGGATGTCGGGGGGATTGGCGAGCAGTGCTCGGCGTTGGGCGGGCGGGGTGTCCCCGGAACGGACGCCGACGCTGATCGTATGCGCCGGCGCACCGTCCCGGTCGGCGATGCGGGAGATGCCCGCCAGTGGAGTACGCAGGTTGCGTTCGACGTCGACGGCGAGTGCCTTCAGTGGCGAGATATAGAGCACCCGGGTGCCGGTGCCGGGCTCATGGGCCAGTCGGTCGATCGCCCACAGAAAGGCCGCCAGCGTCTTGCCGGATCCGGTCGGGGCGATCACCAGGGTGTGCTCGCGGTCGCCGATCGCCGACCAGGCTTGCTCCTGGGCCGGGGTGGGCTCGGCGAAGGTGCCGGTGAACCATTCCCGGGTCGCGGGTGCGAACCGGGCCAGCGAGTCGGCTGCGCTCACATCAATCGAGGATCTCGGCGAAGTCGACCCAGAGGTGCCGCGGACCGCGGAACACCTGGTTGTGCCGGTACGGCGGCGGGTCGACGACAAGCCTCGGCGAGCGGACCCGGCGTAGGAAGACCTCGAGCGCCAGATTCACCTCCAAACGTGCCAGTGGGCCGCCGAAGCAGGTGTGGATACCGCTGCCGAAGCCGACGTGCTCGTTGTTCTCCCGCATCGGGTCGAACCGGTCCGGGTCGGGGAAACGCCGCGGGTCGCGGTTAGCAGCGGCATAGACCAGAAAAACCGCTGAGCCGGCCGGGATCCGGGTGCCGGCGATCTCGATATCGGCGGTGGCCCAGCGGCTCGGGAAGAACTGCACCGCCCCCTGCAGTCGCTGCACCTCTTCGACCGTGCGGGGGACCAGTTCCGGGTTGTCCCGCAACAGATCCCACGAGCCCGGATTGCGCAGCAGCGTCATGATCGAGTTGGTGATGGTGTTGACGGTGGAGTCGTGCCCGGCGATCAGGAGCAGCATGGCGTTGGATGCCGCCACCTCCTGCGATACCGGCCCGTCCGGTCCGTCGTCGTGCAGCACCGCCGACAGCAGGCCCGGACCGGGCTCGCGGGCGAGGCGCTCGACCATGGCGCGCATGTAGGCGTCCAGCTCCGCCATGCTCGCAGCCGCCTTGGCCACCGCAGCTTTGCCGTCGGCGGTGTCGCGTTCCGGACCTACGTCTGCGCCCTGCATGAAGTCCACCACCCAGGCGTGGAATTTCGGTTCGTCTTCCACCGGCGCCCCCATCACCCGGAAGATCACCGATACCGGGATCGGGTAGGAGAAGTCGTCGACGACATCCATCCGGGTGCCGCCGCGCGCCTTCACGTTGTCGAGCAGTTCATTGGCCAGGTCGACCACGAACGATGCCAGCGAAGGGATCAGATCCGGGGTGTGCGGCGGCCCGAAGTGGCGCATGAACTGCCGCCGCATCGTGTCGTGGCCGGGCGGGTCGGAGACCAGCATGCTGCTGTCTTTAGCCTGGGCCGCCTCGGACGCCTCGAGTTTGGCGTCGCTCTCCCCGAACAACCCGGACGGGCTGCGGCCGATATCGGAGCTGATCCGCGGATCATGAGCCAGCGCAAGCACTTCCGGGTAGCCGGTGACGACGTAAGTGTGCTCGGCAACCTTGGCCACGGGGGTCTTGCGCAGTTCTTCGAAGTAGGGGTACGGGTTCGGGCGGTTGGAGAACTTCATCGCCTCGGCCCACGCGGTTGCGGCATCCATGGTCTTCGTAACTCCTGCTCGTGGCTCAGTCAGCGGCTGCGGGGCCGGAATTCGGCGTGGCGGTCAGTGGGGTCATGTCCGGTGAGCACGACATCGGGATTTCCGGACGGTTCCCGGGGATCGGGGAATCGGGCCGGCATCACCTCGTGGTTCACCGGTTGGTCATAGCCGGGCGGCGGCGGCGGGAACGGCGCGGACCGCTCGATCAGTTCGGCGTAGTAGGGCAGCCACTTGCCATGGTTGAACGTGACCGCCCCGACGATGCGGCCGTTCCTTCCGTACGCGGCCGCGAACCGCCGATCCTCCGGTGACCCCTGGGTGAAGACGATCTCGTCGCCGAACGAGCACACTCCGACACTCTTGATGTTCACCCCGAACTGCCCGGACCAGAACGACGGCAGCGGCAGGTGCGGTCGACGGCCCACCTCCAGGTTGAGCATGTTGTTGGCGGCGACTTCGGCGCCGAGAACTGCGTTATCCCAATGTTCTAAGGCCAGGAACTCGTAGCCGTACAGCACATGCGGAGCGCGGGCGACGTCACCGGCCACGAAGATGTGGTCGGTCACCACGCCGTTGATGTCGAAGGCCCGGCAGCCGGCGTCGCAGCCCACGCCCCACTGGCCGGCCGCCAGGCCGGCGCCGTCGAGCCATTCCACGTTGCGGATCGAGCCCAGCGACGGCACCACCACGTCGACGTCGAGCACAGTCCCGTCCGACAGTGTCGCCGAGCGGACGTGGCCGGAGTCGTCTCCGTGCAGGGCCGTCACGGAGGTGCCGACGCGCAGGTCCACCCCGGCGTCGCGCATCATGGCCGCCGCGATATCGCTGATTACCCCGCCCAGCGCGCCTTTGAGCGGGCCGCTGCCGCGTTCGGCCACCGTCACCGGCAGGTCCAGATCGCGGCACACCGAGGCGATCTCCGAGCCGACGAAACCCGAGCCGACGATCAGAACTCGTTTGGGGTGTGCCTTGAACGCGGCGGCCAGTGCCGTGGCATCCTCCACGGTGCGGACGGTGAACACGCCCTGCAGCGCCGCCTCCTCCGGATTCGACCACGGCCGGGCCCGGGTTCCGGTGGCGATCAGCAACCGGTCGTATTCGACCTCCTCGCCATTGCCCAGTTTGACGACATGGTTGAACCGGTCCAGGCTCACCGCCGCCACGCCGAGTTTCCAGTCGGCATCCACCCTGCGCAGCCGGGGCAGTTTGGTGTGATCGGCCGGCACCCAGCCCTTGAGCACCTGCTTGGACAGCGGCGGGCGGTCGTAGGGTTCGTGCGGCTCGTCGCCGATGATCGTCAGCGAGCCTTCGAAACCCTTCTCCCGCAATGCTTCTGCGGCACGCAGTCCGGCCAATGACGCTCCGACGATGACGATCCGGCCCTCGGCTCGGAACTTCTTGACGATCTCATCGAACGAATAGGTACCGCGCAGCCCGGAAGTCACTTGGTGTCCCGGTCGGCCGGCGGGTCGAGTTCGAGGATGATGGCCTGCACCGGGCACGACGCGGCAGCCCGGAGGACCTGCTGGCGCTGCGAATCGTCCGGGTTGGGGTCGTAGGTGACGGCTTCCTCGCCACTCAGGTGCAGCACGTCGGGCGCAAGGGGAATGCACTGCGCATACCCCTGGCACTTGTTGAGATCGATCACCAGGCGCA
>JBAXIR010000036.1:0-17937 GCA_037138275.1 Mycobacteriaceae bacterium
GCCGCGCGAATACTGTCGTCGGCTAACAACTCTTCTGCCGGGCCCTCGCGGGTGACGGTGCCGGTCTCCAGGATGTAGGCCCGGTCGGAGCGACTCAACGCCTGGGCGGCGTTCTGCTCGACCAGCAGGATGGTGGTGCCGGCGGCGTTGATCTCGGCGATGATGGAAAAGATCTGCGAGATCATCATGGGTGCCAGGCCCATTGACGGCTCATCGAGCAGCAGCACGCGCGGCCGAGCCATCAGGGCGCGGCCGATGGCCAGCATCTGCTGCTCACCGCCGGACAGCGTGCCGCCGGCCTGCTTGCGCCGTTCGGCCAGCCTCGGGAACGTCGTCAACACCCAGTCCAGCCGCTCGTCATGGGCAGTCTTCGACTCGAATGTGCGCCCATAGCAACCCATTTCGAGGTTGTCGGCCACTGTCATACCGGGAAAGACACCGCGACCCTCCGGCGCCTGGATCAGGCCGTCAATCACCCGCCGGTGCGCCTTGACCCGGGTGATGTCGCGGCCGTCGAACCACACCGACCCCTCGGCCAGGGGCAGCAACCCGGAGATGGCGCGCATCAGGGTGGTCTTGCCGGCGCCGTTGGCGCCCAACAGGGTCACCAACTCGCCCTGCCGCACGGACAGCGAAACTCCATGCAGCGCTTCGATTTTGCCGTAGCGGACCTTCGCATCGCGGACCTCGAGCAGTACCTTCTCAGAGTTGGTCATCGGGCACCCCCAGGTAGGCGGCGATCACGGCGGGGTCCTCACGGATCTCGGCAGGCAGGCCGTCGGCGATCTTGCGGCCGAACTCCAGCACCACGATCCGGTCGGTCACCCCCATGACCAGCCGCATATCGTGTTCGATCAGCAGCACCGTGTAGCCGTTGTCGCGGATAGCGCGGATCAACTCGATCAGAGCAGCCTTCTCGCTGGGATTGAATCCGGCCGCCGGTTCGTCGAGGCACAGCAGTTTGGGTTCGGTGGCCAATGCGCGGGCGATCTCCAGTCGGCGCTGATCGCCGTAGGGCAGGTTCTTGGCCTTCTCCTCACCGCGATGGGCGATTCCGACGAACTCCAGCAGTGCGACCGCGCGATCGACGGCCTCGCGTTCCTCCCGACGGTGCCGAGGTGAGCGGATCAGCGCACCCGGCACCGAGGTGCGGTGCCGCGCGTCGGTGCCGACGACGACGTTCTCCAGGGCCGTCATCTCCCCCCACAGCCGGATGTTCTGGAACGTCCGCGCAATCCCCAACCGGGTGATTTGGTGGCGTTTCAACCGACCCAACGGCTCACCGTCGAAGACAACCGTGCCGGCGCTGGGCCGGTACACCCCGGTGATCGCGTTGAAGCAGGTGGTCTTACCGGCGCCGTTGGGGCCGATCAGGCCCAGGATCTCGCCGCGGTTGATCGAGAAGCTCACCGCATCCAGTGCGGTCAATCCGCCGAAGCTGACACTGAGGTCGCGGGTCTGCAGCAGCGCCTCGGTCATGTCGAGGCCTTGCCGCGAGCGGCGAGCAGGCTGCGCGCCGAGCGGCCGTAGGCGAGCAACTGCTGGCGCGCCGGGAACAGACCCTGCGGGCGGAAGATCATCAGCACCACCAGTGCCAGTCCGAAGAACAGATACTTCAGGTCGCCGAGATTGATACCGAAGGCCTCCACTCCGAGCAGGCGGTTGGGTAGGTAAACGATGACGAACGCGCCGAAGATGACACCGAGTTTGTTGCCTTGTCCGCCGAGCACCACCGCGGCCAGGAACAGCATCGAGTTGATGATGTTGAAGTTGGTCGGCGCGACGTACTGCACCTGCCCTGCGTACAGCGCACCGGACAGGCCACCGATGCCGGCGCCGATCACGAACGCCCACAGCTTGAACCGAAAGGTGTTGACGCCCATCACTTCCGCGGCGTCCTCGTCGTCACGGATCGCCACCCAGGCCCGGCCGACCCGGCTACGTTCGAGGTTGCCGACGAGCAGCAGTACAACACCGATGAGGATCAGACCGAGCCAGTACCACCAGGTTCCGTAGTTCGAGTTTCCCAACGCGTTGCCGCTGGAGAAGTAGCCGCCCGGTACCCGGTCCTCGCCCACGCCGGGGAAGGCGATCCGGTTCAGACCCCGCGAGCCGTTGGTGATATCGGACAGGTTGTCGGCCACTAAGCGGATGATCTCGCCGAAGCCGAGGGTGACGATGGCCAGATAGTCCCCCCGCAGACGCAGGGTCGGGATGCCGAGAATCAGCCCGGCCATGGCGGTGATGGCCATCGCGATCGGTACACACGACAGCCAGGCCCACTTGTCGCTGAGAAAACCGTTGGGGCTCACCTGGTTCCACGGGCTATCCGGACTGGTGAGCAGCGCGACCGTATAGGCACCGAGGGCGTAGAAGCCGACGTAGCCAAGGTCAAGTAGGCCGGCCTGGCCCACCACGACGTTGAGTCCGATGGCGATCAACGCCACCATGGCGAATTGGGCCATCACCGCGTCGAAGTTGATGCCCGGGGTGTTGATGAACGACGGCGTGTAAATGGGCAGCAGCGCCATCACCACGAAGCCGACGAGACCGAAACCCCATTTCTCGACCCGGCCGAGATCCGACCACCAGGTGCGCAACCGATCACCGGGGGCGGCAAGCACATTGGCGGCGCTCATGCCCGCGCCTTCCCGAGACTCTCGCCCAGGATTCCGGTGGGCCGGATCAGCAGGACCAGGACCAGCAGGACGAACGCGACGACGTCGCGCCACTGGGTGCCGAACAGTGCCTGACCATAGTTCTCCATGACACCGAGTAGCAGACCACCCAGCAGTGCACCGCGCAGGTTGCCGATGCCGCCGAGCACCGCCGCGGAGAAGGCCTTGATGCCGAGCAGGAATCCACCGGAGTAGATGATGCCCTGCGGCACCTTGAGGATGAACAACAGCGCGGCCGCGCCGGCGAGTAGGCCACCGATCAGAAAGGTGGTCATGATGATGCGCTCCCGGGAGACGCCCATCAGGGTCGCGGTCGTCGGATCCTGGGCGACGGCCCGGATTCCGCGGCCGAACTTCGTCCGGTTGATCGCGATATCGGTCAGCGCGGCCAGCACCACCGCGGATGCCACGATCACCAGGGTGACGTTGGTGACGTCGGCGCCGAAGATGTGGAACTGAACCCTGGGCCGTACCAGGATGATCGGCTGCTGGGCGTTACTGCCGCCGTAGCCGGTGATGATCCGCGGCAGGATGAAGTGGACGAATTCCTGGATCACGAACGACATTCCGATGGCGGTGATCAGGAATGTCAGCGGCCGAGAGTTGCGCCGCCGCAACGGCCGGTAGGCCACCGCCTCCAAACCCAGAGCCGCTAAGCCGGAGACGCCCATGGCGAACAGCATGGCGATGCCGAGGTACAGCACCGTCAGTCCGACGCCCTTGTTGTAGGCGTTACCGCTGGGCGCGAACCCCAGGATCTTGTCCAGGCAGAAGTAGGCGCCGAACATGCCGAGCATGAAGATCTCGGAATGTGCGAAGTTGATCAGTCGCAGTACACCGAACACCAGGGTGTAGCCCACCGCGACCAGTGCGTAGATAGCACCCCAGGCAAAGCCGTCGATTGTCAACTGCCAGAAGCCGTTTCGCAGGTTCTCGACGTTGAAACCGATATTGCCGGCCAGGCAAGCGTAGTCGCCGAGGCACTGGTGAATCATTCGGCGGCGGACTCCCTGCGATCAGTACCCGGGGAGGGGACGCGCGGGACAACAGACCCGCACGTCCCCTCGCCGAAGTGCCTACTGAACCTTGTAGATCCAGATCATGTTCGACGTGAGCTCCCCATTGGGCGTCCACTGATACATACGCGCCACGCCCTGGCCGGAGTAATTCCGGACGTAGTCGAGCAGTGCCTCCCGGGTGACCGCACCCGAGTCGATACCCTTCAGCAGGATCGTGGCGAGGTCGTAGGCCTCGAGGCTGTAGGTGCCGGGCGCCTGACCGAACTTCTTGGTGTACTCATCGGCGAAGGCGCCACTGGCCGGGCCGCACGGGCAGGACAGGATCGCGCCGTCTGCCGCCTGGCCGGCGGATTTCACGAACTGAGGGTCGTTGAGACCGTCGGGACCGGAGAACGTACCGGTGTAACCGGCGTCCCGAAGCTGCTGCAGCAACAGGGCGGCCTCGGAGTAGTAGGACGCATAGACGACCAGATCGGGTGACTGCCCCTTGATCTGGGTAACGGCCGCCGAGAAGTCCTTGTCGCCCTTCTTCACCGAGATATTGCACGCCGAGTCGGCGATCGGGCCGAGGGTGTCGCGCACCGCATTGGCCTGGCCCAGGCCGGCGTCGGTGCTGTCATCGACCACGCAGGCCTTCTTCACGCCCACGACGTTCTTCAGATAGTTGGCCAGTGCCGGGCCCTGCACACCGTCATTCGATAAGCCCCGGAAGAAGGTCTTCCAGCCCTGATCGGCGAGTGCGACGTTGGTGGCCGACGGGGTCAGCGCAGCCAAACCAGCCTGGTCAAACACCGCACCGGTGGCCTTGGTCTCACCCGACCAGGTGGGGCCGACCAGTCCGACGATCGCGGCGTCGCCGACGATCTGCGGCGCGATGGCCGTTGCCTTCTGGGCATCACCCTCGGTGTCGAAGGCCTTCAACTCAACCTGGCAGCCGGGGTTGGCGGCGTTGTGCTGATCGATCGCCAGTTGCGCGCCGTCTTTGACGTTGGTACCGAACGGGGCGTCCGCTCCGGTCAGCGGACCGGCCATAGCGATCGCGAGTGGCGCGCAGGTGGCGGTGCCATCGCCGGCCGGGTTGGCCGGCGGCGCGGCATCGGTCGCCAACGTGATCTCGGCACCGTTCTGGTCGACCGGCATCTGCGGGACAATCTTGAGGTTCGTCTCGGCCACCTGCGCCGAGGTGGTGGCGCTCGAAGCAGTGTCGGTCGATGTGGACTGCTTGCTACAACCGGCGACGCCAAGCACCGCAAGCGCGGCCGCACTGGTCGCGATCGCGCTGCGGACTGTTCTGCTTCTCATCTGCTACCTCCGGATCGTGTGTCCTGTCGGCGACGACCCTACAGTCCGAGTTGCCGCTTCATCATCGGCTACTGGCTCATCGGCTATTGAACCTTGTAGATCCAGATCAAGGTGGTGGTCAGTTCACCGGTGTCGGTCCACTGGTATTTGCGGGCTACCCCTTGGCCGTCGTAGGCCTTGGTGAAGGCCAACAGCGCTTCCCGGGTGACTGCGCCGGAGTCGATTCCCTTGGCCAGGATGGTGCCGAGGTCGTAACCCTCGGTGCTGTAGGTCCCGGGGGCCTGACCGAACTTGGCGGTGTACTCGGCGGCGAATTCCGGTGAGGCGGGACCGCACGGGCAGGACAGCACAGCATCCTTG
This sequence comes from Mycobacteriaceae bacterium, assembly GCA_037138275.1. GTDB lineage: Bacteria > Actinomycetota > Actinomycetes > Mycobacteriales > Mycobacteriaceae > Mycobacterium. The sequence continues at coordinate 5,360 of JBAXIR010000036.1, forward strand.
GAGGACTCCCCGGCCTGCTTGACGAACTCGTCGTCCTTGGTGCCGTCGGCGCTGACGAACGTGCCGGTGAAGCCGGCGTCGCGCAACTGCTGCACGAACGGGGCAGCCTCGGCGTAGTAACCGCTGTAGAACACCGCGTCCGGCGACTGGCCCTTGATCTGAGTCACCGCCGCCGAGAAGTCCTTGTCGCCCTTCTTCACCGAGATATTGCAGGCGGAGTCAGCCACCGGGCCGAGGGTATCGCGGACGGCCTTGGCCAACCCGGTTCCGTAGTCGGTGCTGTCGTCGACGACGCAGATCTTTTTGTCCCCGAGGGTGTTCTTCAGGTAGTTGGCGACCGACGGGCCCTGCACTCCGTCGTTGGCCAGGCCGCGCAGGAACGTCTTCCACCCCTGATCGGACAGTGTCACGTTGGTGGCCGAAGCGGTGGCAGACACGAGACCGGCCTGATCGAACACCCCGCCGGTGGCCTTGGTCTCACCGGAGAACGCCGGCCCGATCAGTCCGATGATCGCCGCATCACCGACGATCTGCGGCGCGATGGCGGTGGCCTTTTGCGGATCACCCTCGGTGTCGAATGTCCTCAGTTCGATCTGGCAGCCCGGGTTGGCGGCGTTGTGCTTGTCGAGGGCCAGTTGCACACCATTTTTGATGTTGATGCCCAGCGCCGCGTCGGGTCCGTTGAGAGCACCCGCCATGGCGATCGTCACCGGCGCACAGGTGGCCTTGCCGTCGCCGGCCGGATTCACCGGAGCGGCCGCGGCATCCGCTTTGACCTCCGCGCCGTTCTGGTCGATCTGGACCTGCTCGACGATCTTCAAATCGGTGGGCGCCGCGGTCGCCGCCGAAGCAGATGAGCCGCCTGCGGCCGAGTCACTGCTGGGTGCTTTTTGACTGCACCCGGCGATGCCCAGCATCACCAGGGCGGCCGAACTGATTGCGATCGCATTGCGTGTCGTCTGGGCGCGCATGTTCTACCTCCGGGTCAATGGTTCTCAGCTGAGCATCGGCTGCGCAGTCCGCTGATGGGTTCGCGTCGACACTTTCGCTAAAAGATAGCCAACATCAGGGCCCATCGCGCGTAATCGGGGGTTTGAGCGTCTCCAGCACCACCTCGGCCACACGTTTCATGCTGGTGCGCCGGTCCATGGCGGCGCGCTGCATCCAGGCGAACGCCTCGGGTTCGGTCATCGCATGTCTGGCCTGCAGCAGGCCTTTGGCCCGCTCCACCAATTTGCGGGTCTCCAGCCGTTCACCGAGGTCGGCAACCTCCCGCTCCAGGGCGGCGATCTCACGGAACCTGCTCATCGCCACCTCGATCGCCGGCATCAGATCACTAATCGAGAAGGGTTTGACCAGGTAGGCCATCGCTCCGGCATCGCGGGCCTTCTCAACCAGGTCGCGCTGACTGAATGCGGTCAGCAGCACCACCGGTGCGATTCGTTTGGCGGCGATCTCGGCGGCCGCATCAATGCCGTCGCGCCGCGGCATCTTGACGTCCATGATCACCAGGTCCGGCCGCAGACTCTCGGCGAGGTCGACGGCCTCCTGACCGTCACCGGCCTCGCCGACAACGTCGTAGCCCTCGTCGCGCAGCATCTCAGCCAGGTCCAGTCGGATCAGCGCCTCGTCCTCGGCGATCAGCACCCGGTGCGGGGCCGGGCTGGCGGGGTGGGTGGTGAGATCGACCATGGTTGCCATTGTGTCGCTGCTGACGTCCAAGCGCCCACCCCGGGCCGTATCCACTATCGTGGGACACCGCTGTCGCGAGCCGCCCTCGTATCCCAACTGGCAGAGGAAACGGATTCAAAACCCGTGCAGTGTGAGTTCGAATCTCACCGAGGGCACCAGTAGGTAACTCGGCGACGTGGTAGATAGCGGCGTATTGCTCGCCAAACCGTTGGCACGGAAACGTCCCGGCAACGGCGACCGTCGCGAGTTTCACGCGGATTCGGCAGCGGCACTACCGCATTCACGTGCCATGAGTTACGGTCCCTTGCGTGGAACGTCGAGAGATGGCCGCCAAATTAGGGCAGGCCGAGAATTTCTGCACCGAACTGCACGCGCACATCGCGCAATTGGAAGAGCAGTCCGGCAAGTTCAGAGCGCAGATGGCGCGATACACCGCCATCGGACAACATAACCAGGTCAAGCGATTGCAGAGTCAATTGCGCATGCTCATCCTGGAGCGACGGCATGTGGTCAACATGCTGGCTTCCCTCGGCCATGGCTACCCGTGCGGGCATGCTCGCGCCGACGCCCATTACGCACACCCTCAGTTGCTGGAGCACTCCACGACCGCGTAGGGCCCCACGGAAATCTGCTGGTCGATCACCTTGCCGTCGGCAACGACCCGGCAGACGATCAAGCCCGACCCGGCGTATTGCGCCCTGACCATTGCGGTGAATCCCGCACCTGCACTGACCACCTTGGTCCACGGCAATCCGACGTCCGTCTGCTGTTGCTCACCATCGTTGGTCGCGTAGCTGATACTCAATGCGCGTTGCGACGGGTGACCCATGGCGGTGCTGTCATATTCGACCTGATAGCGAATCGTCCTACCGGCGATGTCGGCGTTGCCCTGCCCAAACCGCCCGCAGCCGCCAACGGCACTGACCACCGCCGCCAGCAGAACGCACAGAGCGACCCGGTTGCCCTTCACAGTTGCGATATCTTGCCACGCCGGACGATCCGTGGCCCAACTCCTGCGGCGCTACCGCCGGCGAAGCCTGCTAGGTCCGCTCGCGCTCAGCGAGGTCCCGGATACCCGCCACGGTGGCGTGCATTCCAGCCTCCCATTGCGCGAGCCGCCGGGCGACGATCTCGTCGGCCCGGTCGGGTTCGCGTTCGATCAGCATCGTCACCCCGGATCGGCCCGGACCGAGCCGCGCGGTGTAGCGCAGACGGGTACCCTGCGGTATCGGATCAGTCTCGAATTGCCAAGTGGCCGCGCACATCTCGGGATCACCGACCGCCCAGCCAAACACCCGCGGCGGTTCGCACTCGATGATATGCGACGTTGTCGTCCATTCCCCGATGGCCGGGTGGCGGTTGGTCCCCAGGAACTGCGCCCCGAGTGCGGGAGCATCGAAACCCTCGGCCCATTCGGCGTGCTGAAGTTCGGTGCTGAACCGCGGCAACAGGGTGACATCGCTGATCAGTTCCCACACCCGTTCGGGCGATGCGGCGATATCGATAGCTACCGAAGCCTCGCCATGGATCACGGGGGAAATATAGACCGGCTCAGATCAACTGCGGAAGCATCAGCATCCGGATGGTGGTGGTGACCAGCAGCAGCAGTGCTGTCAGAATCAGCGCCACCTGAATCTTCGGTGCGGAGAACTTGGTCGCGACGCTGGCGAAGAACAACACCAGGGCGAACAGCACCGCGAGCATCACGTGCCGAGTAGCGGTGTTGCTGGCCCTATCGGCATCGGCCAGACTCGCCTCCGCCCTGCGGGAGAATTCATCGGCCTGCACCTGGGCCGGCACCACGTAGGCCGGCAGCGACAGCGGGGTGCCGTCCGGAACCGCGGCGGGGTTGCCGTCGGCGTCCACCGGAACCGTCCCGAGCCACTGCTTCTGCACCACGTCCAGGGCCGGCGAGAACCGGTCGCGCAGGAAGCCAGCCCGCAGCTTCTGCTTCGCGGCAGTCGCCTCCACCCAGGCGATCCACATCTGGGAGTCGACGACCGATTGGCTGGCGGCCTCCGATGCCGCCCGGTTGGCGTCACTGCGCTGAATCGCCGACAGCGATTGGGCGTCGGACTGGGCATTGGCCCACTGACTGGCCTGAAACGACGCCCACGTGGTAGCAACGGCGGCGATGGCCAAAATGATCGCCGTCCAGGAGTCCAGGATCCGTTGCCGTCGCTCCCATGGGCCCTCGGGTTCGTCGTGGGCGATCTCCGTGCCCAGCAGGTCGGTGCCCACCACGTCGTCGACGAGGTGGTCGACTTTTTCCAGCACGCTTTCGTTGTCGGCGTTCTCCACGATGGCATTGTGCCTCAAGCGGCCACGGCGGGATACGCTTGATCGGTGAGGTCCGAGCGGAAACGCACTGGACGAATACTGCCGGAACTGCCCTTCCGGCGGTCGGACTGTGAGCGCCTGCAGCGCCGCCCACCGGCGCGCAACCAGCACTGGGCCGACTCCGTCACCCGCGGGCAGCGAATCCTGAACTTCGCCACCTGGATCGCCGCATTCGTCACCGCCGCATTGGGCATCCTGCAGACGATCACCGGCAGCGGTGTGCTGTACATCGGCGTGATCAACCTTGCGGTGGCCGCGATATTCCTGGCTATCCCACTGCTGCACCGGTTCGGAAACATCATCGCCGCACTGGTTTTCGTCACCATCGCCTACGCCTCGCTGACCTTCGTGGGCTCCCAGGTCGGCACCGACTCCGGTGTGCAGTTCTACTACCTGGTTTCGGCGTCGCTGGCCGTGCTGGTGCTCGGTACCGAGCATGTGAAGCTGGCGAGCACGGTGGTGGCGATCGGCGCGGGCCTCTGTGTCGCTCTGCAGTTCCTGGTCCCGCCCGACACCGGCATCCAGCCGCGATGGGCGCTGAACGCCGGATTCGTACTGGCCACCGTCGCAGCCTGCGTGATGATGTTCGCCACCGTCTGGTACGCCATGCGCGAGGCGTCGCGGGCCGAGGCAGCCATGGAGGTGGAGTACAACCGCTCCGAGGCACTGCTGGCCAATATCCTTCCCGCCAGTGTCGCCGCGAAACTCAAGGATCCGGCGCACGGGGTGATCGCCGACCGCTACGACGACGCCTCGATCCTGTTCGCCGATATCGCCGGATTCACCGAGCGAGCCAGCGACATCCCGCCCACCGAACTGGTGCGATTCCTGGACCGGCTCTACACCACCTTCGACCGACTGGTGGACCGGCACGGCCTGGAGAAGATCAAGACCACCGGCGACTCCTACATGGTGGTCAGCGGCGTACCGACACCGCGGCCGGACCATGTCGAGGCGATCGCCGGGCTGGCACTGGACATGTCCCGCGCCGTCGCTGATCTGCGCGATCCCCGGGGCAACCCGGTGCCACTACGGATGGGCATCGCCGCCGGACCAGTGGTGGCCGGCGTGGTGGGTGCCCGACGGTTCTTCTACGACGTGTGGGGCGACGCCGTCAACGTCGCGTCGAGGATGGAATCCACTGATCTCGAGGGCCGAATTCAGGTGCCGCAGAACGTTTTCGAGCGCCTGAAGCACGCCTTCGTGCTCGAGGAGCGGGGCGAGATCGACATCAAGGGCAAGGGCATCATGCGGACCTGGTACCTGATCGACCGCAAGCCGGTAGCGCCGACCGTCCGCGACGATTCCGAAACGATTTCCGATCCGGCTGCGCGCATTGAGAGCCGAAGCGGCTAGCGGCCGCTACATCACCTTCGACAGGAATGCCCTGGTGCGGTCGTGCTGTGGGTTGGCGAGCACGTCCCGGGGCGGGCCGCTCTCGACGATCACACCGCCGTCCATGAACACCAGTTCGTCGGCGACCTCGCGGGCAAACCCCATCTCGTGGGTCACCACGATCATCGTCATGCCGGCGCCGGCGAGGGTCTTCATGACGGCGAGCACCTCGCCCACCAGTTCGGGATCCAGCGCCGAGGTGGGTTCGTCGAACAACATCAGCTTGGGGTCCATGGCCAACGCACGCGCGATCGCCACCCGCTGCTGCTGCCCCCCGGACAGCTGCGCCGGGTAGGCGTCGGCCTTCTCGCCGAGGCCCACCTGGTCCAGCAGATCCCGAGCCCGCTCGATGGCCGCAGCCTTCTTGACCTTCTTGACGTGTATCGGGGACTCGATGATGTTCTCCAGGGCGGTTCGGTGCGGGAACAGGTTAAAATGCTGGAACACCATGCCGATGTCACGGCGCTGCCGGGACGCCTCGCGTTCGGGCATCTCGTAGAGCTTGCCACGCAACTCTCGGTAGCCCACCAGTACGTCGTCGACGTAAAGCCTTCCGGCAGTGACGGTTTCGAGGTGGTTGATGCAGCGCAGGAAGGTCGACTTACCCGAACCGGAGGGTCCCACCAGAACCAGTACCCGCCCACGTTCGACCGAGAGCGTCACGCCCTTGAGCACCGACAGCGCACCGAAGTCCTTGCATACCTGCTCGGCCCGCACCATCGCCGTCATAGGTGACCCGCGTCGGTCTGAGCCTTCGCCAGGGCTTCCAACTGCTTGGCGGTCAACTTCCGGGAGATCCCCCTCGAGAAGTGCTTCTCCAGGTAGTACTGCCCGACCATAAGCACGCTGGTGATCGCCAGGTACCAGGTGGCGGCGACCAGCAGCAGTGGGACCGGTTCGAAGGTTCGCGCGGCGATCTCCCGGGAGGCGATGCTGTAGAGGTCATAGGAGTACGGCACCGCCGTGACCAGCGAGGTGGTCTTGAGCATGCTGATGAGTTCGTTGCCGGTGGGCGGAATGATCACCCGCATCGCCTGCGGCAGCACCGTGCGGCGCATCGTCATTCCCCACGACATTCCCAGTGCCGTGGATGCCTCCATCTGCCCCTCCGGCACGGATGTGATTCCGGCCCTGATGATTTCGGCCATGTACGCCGCCTCGTTGAGGCCTAATCCGATCACCGCCAATAGGAACGGGATCGACAGGCTCTGCAGGTTCAGGTGGAAAAGGGACGGTCCGAACGGCACGCCGATCTGAATGTTCTGGTAAATCGTCGGGAGCAGACCCCAGAACACCAACTGCACGTACACCGGGGTGCCGCGGAAGGTCCACAGGAATGCCCACGACACCGACTGCAATACCCGGTTGGGCGACAACCGCATGACCGACAACACGATTCCGAGCACAACGCCGAGCACCATCGCATACGCCGTCAACTGCAGGGTGTTCATCACACCGAGCAGGATCCGGTCGTTGAACAGATACTCCGCGTAGGTGGACCAGCCATAGGCCTTATTGGTGGCCGCGCCGTACACGAACAGGGCGACGAGGACGACGATGATCACCGCAGCGACCCAGCGCCACGGATGCCTCAGTGGCACCGCGTCGATGGCGGGCGGGGTCACCCGATTGCTGGGCGGCGGAACCGACGATTCAACGACCGTCGTATCGCTCAACTGGTGGCCCCGTTGATGACCGGCTTGCTGATCATGCCCGACTCGGCACCCCAGTTGGCGGCGATCGTCTTGTAGTCACCGGTAGAGATCAGATGCTCAAGCGCCTTCACCAGAGACTGCGCCAACGGCGAGCCCTTCTGGACCGGCCACCCGTAGGGAGCGGAGTCGGCGATCGCCCCGGCAGCCTCAAGCTTGCCGTTGCTCTGCTTGATCGCGTACGCGGTCACCGGGGAATCCGCCGACATCGCATCCACCTGGCCCAGCACCACCGCGTTGGTTGCGGCGTCCTGGCCGTCGAACTTGACGATCTGGATCTCCGGCTTGCCGGCGTCGACGCATTTCTTGCTCTTGGCCGGAAGTTCGTCGGTCTCCTGGGTGGTGGTGGCCTGAACCGCCACCTTCTTGCCGCAGGCGTTGTTCGGGTCGATATCCGAACCGGGACGCTGCGCCCAGAGGATCCCCGCCGAGAAATAGTCGACGAAGTCCACCGACTGCTGGCGTTCCTTGGTGTCGGTGAAGGACGACATGCCGACGTTGTAGGTGCCCTGCTGGATCGACGGGATGATCTTGGCGAAGTCAGCCTCGCGGTAGTCGGTGGTGAGTCCCAGTGTGGCCGCCACCGCATTCATCAGGTCGACATCGAATCCGACGATCTTGCCGTCGGCATCCTTGAACTCGTTCGGCGCGTAGGGCAGGTTGACGCCGACGGTCAGCGTGCCGGAGTCCCGGATGTCCGCCGGAAGGGTCGCGGCGATCTCGTCGACCTTCTGCGCAGTGACAGCAGTCGACGGCATCGCAGCGGCGCCGGTGCCGGTCGCGGTGCCCGAACCGGTCTCAGCGCTCTTAGCGCATCCCGACAACGTGAGTGCGCCGGCGACGGCGACGGCCGCCGCAACGCGCCACCGCGATGCCCGAGTGTCATGTCCTGTGAGCATGGTTACCCCTTCTCTAGTCCGACGTCCCTGCTTGCGCGACAGTATCGCGCTCAGCGCAAACCTGCAGCGCAACGGCGCCGATGAGGCCGCCCGGCTTTTCAATACCGGCAGTGCGTAAGCAGGTGTGAAAGACTTAAGAACATGACAATTGCCTCTGGGGGAAATCTCGTTCCGCATCTGTGGAAGTCGGTCCTACTGACCGGCGTCCTGTCCGTGATTCTCGGCGCGATGGTGCTGGCCTGGCCCGGCAAGACCATCATCATCGCCGGACTTTTCTTCGCCGCCTATCTGCTCGTGACGGGTATTTCACAGATTTTCCATGCCTTCACCCTGCACATCTCCGGCGGCGGCCGGGCATTGCTGTTCATCAGTGGCGCAGCCTCACTGGTGCTGGCGGTGCTGTGCTTCAAGAGCCTCACCAACACGATCCTGCTGCTGGCCATCTGGATCGGAATCGGATTCATCTTCCGCGGTGTCGCTGAGGCGGCGTCGGCGATCAGCGAACCGGGAGCACCGGGACGCGGCTGGCAGATCTTCCTCGGCGTCATCACCGTGATCGCCGGTGTCATCGTGATGGGTTACCCGATCTCGTCGCTGGGCACGCTCACTCTCGTCGTGGGCATCTGGCTGATCATCCTCGGCGTGCTCGAGATCATCGCGAGCTTCGGAATCCGCAAGGCGGGCAACGAGGTGCGGGCCGCGGTCAGCGAAGTCATCGGAGCCCGCTGACCCCTGACGACACGGGAGCGCGAGCAATGACCGAGAACCCGGTACCGTCCGGCAACCCCGACGTTCCGCCGCCGGCCGGAACGCCGCCGTATCCGTACTCGTATCCGCCCGGCCCGGACCAGGCGGGTGCTTATCAACCCGGCGCGTACCAACCGGGCGCCTATCCCCCGGGCGCTTATCAACCCGGCGCGTACCAACCGGGCGCCTATCCCCCGGGTGCTTACCCATCCGGGGCGTATCAGGGCGGCTACCCGCCGCCACCGATGCCGTACGGGGACTACTACCAGGCAGCGCCCACAGCCCCGAAGAACGGCCTCGGGATCGCGGCACTGGTGGTTGCCATCATCGCGTTGCTCGGATCGTTCACGATCGTCGGCGGCATCCTCGGCGGCGTCATCGCGCTGATCCTCGGGGTCATCGGCCGGAGCCGGGCGAAAAGTGGCGAGGCCAATAATGGCGGGGTGGCCCTGGCGGGCATCATTCTCGGGGTCATCGCGATCATCGTCAGCCTGGTCTTCATCCCCATCTACGTCGGCCTCTTCAATGACATCGGCGGCGGCGGCTACTTCGAATGCCTGCAGCAGGCCGGGCAGGACCGCACTGCGGTCGCGCAATGCTCCGATGAACTGCGCCAGACGATGTCCAACCGGCTCACCGACGTCCCCACCCGGTAGCGGCCCCACCCGGTAGCGACCGTCAGTTGTTCGCGCCCGGAAAGTGTTTGACGATTCCCTCCTGGGCGACTGTGGCGACAACTCGTCCGGAGCGGTCGAAGAAATGCCCCATGCCTAGACCGCGCGACTCCGCGGCCACCGGCGACGTCGTCGAGTAGAGCACCCAGTCGGAGAAATCGATCGGCCGGTGGAACCAGACCGAGTGGTTGATGGTGACGGCGAAGATCCGGTCCCACCCCCAGGACAAACCGTGGGTGGTGATGATCGAGTCCAGCACCGTGGTGTCGGAGGCATAGATCATCGCGCCGGTATGCAGCACCTGATCCGCCGGCATCGGTCCGGCGGCCTTCAGCCAGACCCGGTTGTGGTCGAGTCGGGCGCCCTTGTTACGCATCACCCACGCCGGGTCGTTGGCGTAGCGCCATTCGATCGGACGCAACGCAGTGACAAATCCGGGCACGATCTCCTCGTATCCGACGAGCACCTCGTCGATCGTCGGGAGGGTGGACGGGTCCGGGGTATCGGGGGCAGAGTGGCTGTGTTCCAGGCCCTTACCGGCGGACAGATACGACACCAGCGCGCTGGCCAGCAGGGTGTCACCCTGCCTGACATCCACCCGACGATTGGCGAACCGCCGTTCATCGCGCAACCGGACTACATGGAACTCGATATCGCTCACCGGGTCGCCACCGGCGATGAAATGCACCGAGAGCGTATTCGGCGGTGTGTCGTGATCCAGCGTGCGAGTGGCCGCCACGAACGCCTGCGCCATGAGTTGACCGCCGAAGGTGCGAACCGGATTTTTGCGCGGATGCCGGCCGGTGAACACGTCATCGCCGATCGCGGAAACGTCGAGAATGGCCAGCAGTTCGTCGAGATCGGACTGTCCCACCGGGCGACGGCCGCCTTTCGCTGGCTAGTGGTCGTTCTCCCCGATCCGATGAACCTGAATCAGGTTGGTTGAGCCTACTGTGCCAGGCGGTGCACCGGCGACGATGATCACCAAGTCTCCGCGCTGGTAGCGGCCCAACTTCAGCATCGCGTGGTCGACCTGCCGGATCATATCGTCGGTGCTGCCGGCATGCGGCACGATAAATGTCTCGGTGCCCCAGGTCAGCGCCAACTGGCTGCGGACCTCCGGCGCGGTGGCGAACGCCAGCAGCGGTATCGGGCTGTGCAGCCTCGACAACCGCCGCACGGTATCGCCGGATGAGGTGAACGCCACCAGTGCCTTGGCGTCGAGTCGCTCGCCGATATCGCGCGCGGCATAGGAGATCACCCCGCGCTTGGTCCGGGGCACATGTGCCAGCGGTGGCGCGGCCGTGGAGTTCTCCTCGACGGCGCAGATGATCCGTGCCATCGTCCGCACGGCTTCCAACGGGTAGGCGCCCACCGACGTCTCACCGGAGAGCATCACCGCGTCGGCTCCGTCGAGCACCGCGTTGGCGACGTCCGAGGCCTCCGCCCGGGTGGGCCGCGAGTTCTGAATCATCGACTCAAGCATCTGGGTGGCCACGATGACCGGCTTGGCGTTCTCCCGCGCGATCTGGATGGCCCGCTTCTGTACCAGCGGGACCTCCTCGAGTGGCAGTTCCACGCCGAGGTCGCCGCGCGCCACCATGACCGCATCGAAGGCCAGCACGACGGCTTCAAGGTTGGCAACCGCTTCGGGCTTTTCGAGTTTCGCGATCACCGGGACACGGCGACCGACGCGGTCCATCACCTCGTGCACCAATTCGATGTCGGCCGGTGAGCGAACGAAGGACAGCGCGACCAAGTCAACACCGAGTGTCAGGGCGAACTCCAGATCGCCAATGTCCTTGGCGGACAGGGCCGGAACCGAAACTGCCACGCCCGGCAGCGACAGGCCCTTGTTATTGCTGACGGGTCCGCCCTCGGTGACGGTGCACACCACATCGTCGCCGTCGATGCGTTCGACGGTGACGGCCACCTTGCCGTCGTCGATGAGCAACCGGTCGCCGGGCTTGGCGTCTTCGGCCAACTGCTTGTAGGTGGTGGACACCCGGTCGTGGCTGCCCTCGCACTCCTCGACGGTGATGCGAACGGTATCGCCGTTCTCCCAGACCGCCTTACCATCGGCGAACCGACCTAATCGGATCTTCGGCCCCTGCAGATCGGCCAGGATTCCCACGGCACGACCGGTGACCTCGGAGGCTTTGCGCACCCGCTCATAGGAAGCCCTGTGTTCGGCGTGGTCACCGTGGCTGAAATTGAGCCGCGCGACGTCCATTCCGGCGTCCACCAGTGCCCGGACCGCGTCGTCGGTGCCGGTAGCCGGACCGAGGGTACAGACGATCTTGCCGCGGCGTGTCACGGCCCGAGCATAGTCACGTTGCGTGACGTAAAGGGGGCCTAGATGTTGAAAAGTGGTCTAGCCGCTGAACACCGTTGGAACGAGCGGAAACCCGGGCAGGTTGCGCAGCACGGTCCACCCGAGCATGGCGATCGCGATGACGACGATCACCGCCGGGGTTAACACCCGCTGGCCGCGCCTGCGGCGCCAGACCGCCCAGATCGCCAGCAGCGGTAGACCGATCAGCAGAAAGACGTTGTCGACGACTGCAGCGGACACCTCGCCGTGCAGCAGATCGTGGGTCATCCGCAGTCCGCCGCAGGCCGGGCAGTTCCACCCGGTGAGCAATTTGAACGGGCAGGCTGGGAACAGTGCACCGGGCCGGTGCGGGTCGACGAGCCCGACGTAGGTCAGGGCGCCGATGGCCAGCGCACCCGATGCGACTCCGGCGTACCGCCGGGTGCGGGTGCCGTTAGACGGCATCGCGCAGTGGCCGGCCCGCGGGGTCGCGCACCCTGTCGGTGAGAATCAGGACGGCGTCGACGATTCCCCAGATCACCGGCACGATGAAGCCGATCCCGCAGGTGATGAGTCCGAAAACCAGTCCGCCGACCAGTTGGATGATGCCCAGCGTGGTGTAGCCCAGGTAGATCCGGCCGATCCCGAGGACGCCGACGAGGCCCAGTAGTTGCAGCAGCCCGGCTACCACCTTGGATTTGTCCGACAGCGGTTCCCCGGTGCGCGGGTGCCGGCCGTAGGGCGCGGCGGGGTCGGGATAGAAACCGGGTGGCGGGTACGGCGGCGGGTAGGGCTGGTACGGGGG
>JBAXIR010000037.1:0-17882 GCA_037138275.1 Mycobacteriaceae bacterium
AACAACAAACAAAAACCACCAAACACACTATTGAGTTCTCAAACAACAACACCCGCTTGAAACCCGCGAGTAGGGCAACCCTACCAGCGTACTTCAGGACAGATTCGAGGTCAACTCCCGCTGCCGGCCCTTGCGGGTGCGGCGCGATTTTTGGATCGAAGCCTCAGTGTACGCGCTCAATCTCCGCGCCCAAACCGCGGAGGTTCTCGACGAACAACGGATATCCCCGATCGATGTGGAAGACGTCGTGGACCTCGGTCTCCCCATCGGCTACGAGGCCCGCCAGCACCAGTCCGGCGCCGGCGCGGATATCCGAGCACCACACCGGTGCGCTGGAGAGTTGCGCAATCCCCCGCACCACCGCGTGATGGCCGTCGGTCCTGGCGTCGGCCCCGAGCCTGATCATCTCCTCGACGAAGCGGAACCGGGCCTCGAAGACATTCTCGGTGATCATCGAGGTGCCGTCGGCGATCGAGGCCATCGCGATGGCCATTGGCTGAAGGTCGGTCGGGAACCCGGGGAACGGCAGCGTCGAGATGTTGCACGCCTTGGGGCGCGCGTACTGCACCACCCGGAACCCGTTGTCATGCTGTGTCACCGTCGCGCCGGCGTCATGCAGTTTGTGCAACACCAACTGCAGATGCCCCGGATCGACGCCGGTGACCGAGATGTCACCCCGGGTCATTGCCGCGGCGATGCCCCAGGTGGCCGCGACGATGCGGTCGCCGATCACCCGATGTTCAGTGGGATGCAGCTTGGGCACGCCGGTGATCATCAGCGTCGGGGTTCCCGCGCCGGTGATCTGAGCACCCATCTGGTTGAGCATCTCGCATAGGTCAACGACGTCAGGCTCGCGTGCGGCGTTGCGAATCGTGGTGAGGCCCTCTGCGACGACGGCAGCCATCAGGATGTTCTCGGTCGCCCCGACCGAGGGAAACTCAAGCTGAATGTCGGCCCCGCGCAGGGTGTCTGCGGTGGCGACGACGCAGCCGTGCTCGATCGTGCATTCGGCGCCGAGTTGACGCAGACCTGACTGATGCATGTCCAACGGACGCGAACCGATCGCGTCGCCACCGGGCAGGGCGACCCGTGCGCGCTTGCACCGACCGACCAGCGGGCCCAGTACACACACCGATGCCCGGAATTGACGCACCGCGGCGAAGTCGGCCTCGTACTTCAGTTCATCGGGCGACGTGATGCGAACCACCGGCCCATCGAGTTCCACGGTCGCGCCCAGACCGCGCAGCACCTCGGCCATCAGCGGGACGTCGAGGATGTCGGGGCAGTTGGTGATCGTGGTGGTGCCCTCGGCCAGCAAGCTGGCCGCCATCAACTTCAGAACGCTGTTCTTGGCGCCGCCAACGGCAACCTCACCAGATAACCGGTTGCCGCCGGTCACCAGGAAACGCTCCGTCACGGCCAACAGCTTAGTGGAGTGGGTGCGCGATTCGGACCCGCTGAGCCGGTACGGTTGGCACTCATGGCAGTGCATTTGACCCGCATCTATACCCGAACCGGCGACGACGGCACGTCCGGGCTCAGCGATTTCTCCCGGGTGGAGAAGAACGATGCCCGGCTGATCGCCTACGCGGACTGCGACGAGGCCAACGCCGCGATCGGGGTGGCGGTGTCGGTGGGCCAGCCCGAGGAGTCAGTGCGTGCTGTGCTCACCCGGATCCAGAACGACCTCTTCGACGCCGGCGCCGATCTGGCCACGCCCATCGTCGACAACCCCGAGCGGCCGCCACTGCGGATCACCGAGCCCTATATCGAGCGCCTTGAGCAGTGGTGCGATCAGTACAACGAGACACTGCCCGCGTTGACGTCATTCATCCTGCCGGGTGGCAGCGCACTGTCGGCGTTCCTGCACGTCGCCCGAACGGTGTCCCGTCGCGCAGAGCGGTCGGCCTGGATCGCGGTGAAGGCGCATCCTGACACGGTCAGTCCGCTGCCGGCCCGCTACCTCAACCGCCTATCAGATCTGTTATTCATCCTGTCGCGGGTCGCTAACGACGGCGATGACGTGCTGTGGAAACCGGGCGGGTCCCGCTAGGCAGCGCTGCGATGCGTCCGCGGTGAGGGCCGCGACTCGACCCAGGACAGGAAGGCGGTCAGCGCGCCGCGATTCAGTGCAACCTCGTAACCGCGATCCTGACTTCCGGTGCTGTCATGGAGTTCGAGCACCGCGGTCTCCTCGGTCATGATGTCGAATTCGTCGCCGCGCGGAGCACGCCGTGAGATGACCTCCAAGCCGGGCCGGCCCAGCCGCCGGTCTGGCCACAGCCGCGCACTCGACAGCCGGTAGAACTGGGCTTCGTCACCGCGGTAACGGATCACGCCGTGCCGCCAGCCGTGCCCGCCGACGGCGGGGATGTCGCGAAGGATGGCTGCAGTTCCGCCATGACCCAGATTCCAGAGCCGAATGACCAGTGCGAGAACAACCAGCAGCAGAACACCGATGAGCGCGACCATGATCCCCATCGACGCTCTCATCCGGCTAGTCGAGTTGGCCGAGCGCGCGCAGCCGGGCCCTTCCTCGGGCGGCTGTCTGCGGATCGTCGGAGGCGGCATCGGCCTTGGCGCCGTCGGCGTCGATCTCGTCGGCAAACTCGGCCGATTCGGCCAGGATCCGCACCCCGGCCTCGGTCACCGACAGGTAGCCGCCGTCGACGGCGATCCGCAGATCGTCCTCACCCTCGCGTTCCACGCGCACCATTGCGTCGTCGACGAGTTGAGCCACCAGTGGGATGTGATTGGGCAGAATGCCAATCTCGCCGGATGTGGTGCGGGTGAACACGAAGGTGGCCTTACCCGACCAGATCTTGCGTTCGACTGCGACGATGTCGACATCCAAATCGGCCATCTCACATCACCTTTCGGGGTTTTACCGACACCACGATCATCAGAGCTTGGCGCCGAGGCTCTCGGCCTTCTTCGCCAGGTCATCCAGGCCGCCGATGAGGAAGAAGGCCTGCTCCGGCAGGTGATCGAAATCGCCCTTGGCCAGTTTGTCGAAGGCCTCGACGGTCTCCTTGAGCGGAACCGTCGAACCGGGCTGCCCGGTGAACTGCTCGGCGGCCATCATGTTCTGGCTGAGGAAGCGCTCGATCCGGCGCGCCCGGTACACCAGCTGCTTGTCTTCCTCAGACAGTTCATCGATGCCAAGGATGGCGATGATGTCCTGAAGATCCTTGTAGCGCTGCAGGATTCGGATGACCTCCTGGGCGACGCGGTAGTGCTCGTCGCCGACGACGCTCGGGTGCAGGATCGTTGAGCTGGATGCCAGCGGGTCCACGGCCGGGAAGATGCCTTTGGAGAACACCGCACGGGAAAGCTCCGTGGTGGCGTCGAGGTGGGCGAAAGTGGTCGCCGGCGCCGGGTCGGTGTAGTCATCGGCGGGCACGTACACGGCCTGCATCGAGGTGATGGAGCGGCCGCGGGTCGAGGTGATGCGCTCCTGCAACTCGCCCATCTCGTCCGCCAGCGTGGGCTGGTAACCCACCGCCGAGGGCATCCGGCCCAGCAGGGTGGACACCTCAGAACCGGCCTGGGTGAACCGGAAGATGTTGTCAATGAACAACAGCACGTCCTGGTTCATCTCGTCGCGGAAGTACTCCGCCATGGTCAGCGCCGACAGCGCCACGCGCATACGGGTGCCCGGCGGCTCGTCCATCTGACCGAACACCAGCGCGGTGTCCTTGAGCACGTTGGCATCGGCCAACTCGACCCAGAGGTCGTTGCCCTCGCGGGTGCGCTCCCCCACACCGGCGAACACCGAGGTGCCGCCGAAGTTGCGGGCGATGCGGTTGATCATTTCCTGAATCAGCACCGTCTTGCCCACGCCGGCACCGCCGAACAGGGCGATCTTGCCGCCGCGCACATACGGGGTCAACAGGTCGACGACCTTCAGACCGGTCTCGAGCATTTCGGTACGCGGTTCGAGTTCGTCGAAGGCCGGCGGCCGGCGGTGGATCGACCACTTCTCGAAGTCCTTGCCGTAGCCGGGATCATCGAGGCAGTCGCCGAGGGCGTTGAACACATGCCCCTTGACGCCCTCGCCGACCGGCACCGAGATCGAGGCGCCGGTGTCGGTCACCTCGGTGCCGCGCACCAGTCCGTCGGTGGGCTGCATGGAGACGCAGCGCACCAGGTTGTCGCCAAGGTGCTGAGCCACCTCGAGGGTCAGGGTCTTGGCCATCGACGCCAGTGCGATGTCGGCGTGCAAGGCGTTGAACAACTCCGGTACCGCGCCGCGTGGGAACTCCACGTCAACGACGGGGCCGGTGACACGCACCACCCGTCCGGCGGTCGAACTGCTGTGTGAGGTGGTGTGGGACTCTGCGGTGACAGTCATGTTCTTTCTTCGCTTCCTGGAGGGTTCTACTTCGCTGCGTCGGACAGTGCGTTCGCACCGCCGACGATTTCGGAGATTTCCTGGGTGATCTGCGCCTGCCGTTCCCGGTTGGCCATCAGCGTGAGCACCTTGATCAGATCGTCGGCGTTATCGGAGGCCGCCTTCATGGCGCGGCGCCGCGAGGCCGATTCCGAGGCCGCCGCCTCAAGCAGGGCGGAGAAGATCCGGGTCGCGACATAGCGCGGGAGCAGTGATTCAAACAACGTCGTGGCGTCGGGCTCGAACGAGAACAGCGTGTGCGGCCCGGTGTCGGCCTCCACGTACTCCACCACCATCGGAGCGATCCGGCGCGCCTCGGCGTTCTGGGTCAGCATCGAGCGGAACTCGGTGAACACGATGTGCAACTCGTCGACACCGAGGATTCCGTCGGCGCCCGCGCTGTCGCCCTCATCGTCATCGCCGGCCAGGAATGCCGCGACCAACGTCTCCGCGATCTCCTGGGCGTTCTCATACGTCGGCTTGTCGGTGAAGCCGAGCCATGACTCTGCCACCGTCCAGTTGCGGAAGGTGTAGTAGCTCAACGCCTTCCGGCCGACGGTGTACAGAACCGGGGTCTTGCCTTCCTGTCGCAGCAATGAGAAGAGTTCCTCGGATCTGCGCAGCAAATTGGCGTTGTAGGCGCCACACAATCCGCGATCCGAAGACACCACCAGAACCGCGGCGCGACGCGGATTCTTCCGCTCCACGAGCAGCGGATGATCGAGTGCGGAATCGGCCGCGAGGTTGGTGAGCATGTCGGTGATCTCGGCCGAATAGGGCCGAGCCGCCTCCACCCGGGCCTGGGCCTTGGCGATGCGGGACGTGGCGATCAGCTCCTGGGCCTTGGTGATCTTCTTGATCGACCCAGCAGATTTGATCCGGCCGCGCAGTTCGCGCAGGGTGGCTGCCATTACTTCTTCTTCGGGGCGGGCTTACGGACCTGGACGGACTCTTTCTCGACGTCGCCCTCGTCCATCGCGGCGACATGAGCATTCGGAACCACCGAGCTGCCGTCGGTGGTCGCGAAGCCATGCTTGAAGTCGGCGATCGCCCCCTCCAGCCTCACATCGGCGTCCTCGCCCAGCTTCTGGGTATCGCGGATGCCACTGAGAATGTCGGGGCTGGAGGCCTTGATGTGCTCGATGAACTCGGCCTCGAACCGGCCGACGTCAGCCACCGGTACCGAGTCCAGATGGCCCTTGGTGCCCAGGAAGATCGCGACCACCTGATCCTCGACGGACATCGGGCTGTACTGCGGCTGTTTGAGCAGTTCGACCAGACGAGCGCCGCGCTCCAACTGAGCTTTCGAGGTCTCGTCGAGGTCGGAGGCGAAGGCCGCGAAGGCTTCCAGTTCGCGGTATTGCGACAGGTCCAGGCGCAGCGAACCGGCCACCTCCTTCATCGCCTTGATCTGAGCGGCGCCGCCGACCCGGGACACCGAGACGCCGACGTTGATGGCCGGACGCACGCCCTGGTTGAACAGGTCGGTTTCCAGGAAGCACTGTCCGTCGGTGATCGAGATGACGTTGGTGGGGATGTAGGCCGAGATGTCGTTGGCCTTGGTCTCGATGATCGGTAGGCCCGTCATCGAGCCGCCACCGAGTTCGTCGGACAGCTTCGCGCAGCGCTCCAGCAACCGGGAGTGCAGATAAAAGACGTCACCCGGGTAGGCCTCGCGGCCCGGCGGACGACGCAGCAGCAGCGAGATCGCACGGTAGGCCTCGGCCTGCTTGGTGAGGTCGTCGAACACGATCAGAACGTGCTTGCCGTCGTACATCCATTCCTGGGCGATGGCCGAACCGGTATAGGCCGCAAGCCATTTGAAGCCGGCCGAGTCCGACGCCGGCGCGGCGACGATGGTGGTGTAGTCCATCGCGCCACCCTCTTCGAGGACGCGGCGCACGCTGGCGATCGTGGTGCCCTTCTGGCCGATCGCGACGTAGACGCAGCGGACCTGCTTGTTCGGGTCGCCGGTCTCCCAGTTCTTGCGCTGGTTGAGGATGGTGTCGACACAGACCGCGGTCTTGCCGGTCTTGCGGTCGCCGATGATCAGCTGCCGCTGACCGCGACCGATCGGAGTCATCGCGTCGATGGCCTTGATGCCGGTCTGCAGCGGCTCGGTGACGCCTTTGCGCTGCACCACCGAGGGTGCCTGGATTTCCAGGGCGCGCCGGGTGCTGGCAGCGATATCGCCGCGGCCGTCGATCGGCTCGCCGAGCGGGTTGACCACCCGGCCCATGAAGGCGTCACCCACCGGAACCGAGAGCACCTCGCCGGTGCGCTTGACCTGTTGGCCCTGCTCGATCTTGTCGAACTCGCCGAGGATCACGGCGCCGATGCTGTGCTCGTCGAGGTTGAGCGCAACCCCGAGTATGCCGCCGGCGAACTCCAGCAGTTCCTGGGTCATCACCGAGGGCAGGCCCTCGACGTGCGCGATGCCGTCGCCGGCGTCGATGACGGTGCCGATCTCCTCGCGCCCGGTGCCCGCCTCGAAGCTCGAGACGTAGCTGGCGATTGCGCCCTGGATGTCGTCAGCGGAGATTGTTAACTCTGCCATGGCTTTTCGTCTTCCTGCCTTCTTGTCTTGGGTGGTTCCTGGGGCTGGTGCGGCCGTCGGCTAGAGCGGCCGTCAAAAACGGGCCTAGTCGGGCAACTTGGTCTCTGCTGCGGACAACCGGGAGGACAGCGTTCCGTCGATCACCTCGTCGCCGACCGCGACCGACAGCCCGCCCAGCAGTTCAGGGTCGATATCGACCTGCACCGAAACGGGATGGTGATAGACGCGGGCCAGGACGTCGGCGAGCCGTTGCCGTTGCGCATCGGTCAACTCATCGGCGGCCTGCACCTCGGCGACGATCTCACCCCGGTGCGCGACCGCCAACTCGGCCAATTCCTGCACCGCCTCGTCGGCCCGTTGGCCGTGCAGAAGTTCGACCGTCTGCGTCAGCAGCGCGGCGGCCGTCGAATTGGTGCCACTGGCCCGGTCGAGGACGCCTCGTAACAGAGCAACCCGCTCGCCGGCCGGCTTGGCGTAGTCACCGAGCAGGTTATTGAGTTCGGGTTGGTCCTCCAGGATCCGGCCGAACCGGAACAGCTGTTCGGCCACCTCGTCGGCCTGATGCTCACGTTCGGCCCGAACCAGCAGGCTCAGCCGGGCGACGTGCTCCACGGCAGCGCCGAAATCCTTGGTGGCAGACCACCGAACCGAGACTGCAGTGTTGAGCAACTCGATGGTGTTGTGGCCGGCTCTGCCGCCCAGCAGCCGCTCCAACAGATGCTTCTTGGCATCGGTCTCGCCGGTGGCCTCGGCCAGATGCCGGGCCAGAATCGGTTCACGCAGCAGCAGTTCGGCCACCGAGGCCAACTCGTCGGACAACGTTGCCAGTTCGTCACCGGTCAGCGAAGCGGCCATCGAGTCGAACCGCTCAACCAGGGCCGCCTGCGCATCGCGGCTCGCTGATCGCATGCCGGTGGTACCGATCTCCGGCGTGAAGGCCGCGGGCGCCATCGACTCCAGCTCATCGAGGAACCGGTCCACGGTGGCTGATCGGGCATACGGGTCGGACACGTGCGCCCGGACGAGATCGCCCGCACGCCGAACCGACTCGTTGCCGAGATCGGCCCGAAGCTGGCGGATCACCTGCGTTCGGAGCAGCGAAACCTGCTGGCCGCCTTGGACTTTGATCCGGTCGACCTCGACATCGGCCTGGGCCCGCAACTGCTCGGCGATCCGCACCGAGTCGGTCCGCGCTTCCTCAACAATGTGCCTTGCCTCGGCCTGGCCGTCAGCCACCCGCGCAGCATGATGGGTGTCTGCCGCAGCCAGCCGCTGCGTCGCCACCGAACTCTCCTCGAGTTGGTTGCGTACGGTTTCCTGCTGGGCCGCCATCAGCCGCCGCACCGGCGGCGCCACGTACCGCATGATGATCAACACGATCAGAGCGAAGCCGACGAGCTGTCCGATGAAAGTCGACACCGTCTACCGCCCGACCGTCGAGGAACCGGCCACATCGACCCCGAGGACCCGGCTGGCCAGGGTGGTCGACAGTGAGTCCACCGATGAACGCAGGTCGCCGGAGATCCCGTCGCTAGCCAGTTTGAGTTCCTCGTTCGCTTCCTGGACCACCCCGGAGACTTCCTCATTGGCGTGCGCGCGCATCGCATCGAGAGCGCTGCGGCCTTCGGCGCGGACCTCGTCTCGGATCGCCGACGACTCGGTGCGGGCCGCCGCCAATTCCTGGCGGTAGTCCGCCTCCGCGGCGGCCTCCTGCTCCACAGCCCTGCGGTTGTCCTCAGCGGTCTTGGCGATCATCCGCTCGCGCTCACCCAGCACCTTCTGCACCGGAGGCACGACGAACTTGCCGATCACGCCGAGCACGATCAGGAAGATGGCCAGCACGAAGAAGAAGGTGCCGTTGGGGACGAGGAAGTTACTGGTGCCGGCTTCCTCGGATGCCAACAGGGTCACGCCGGCCTCCCCGATTGCAGAGCCCATCGTGACTTAGGACGCGCCGGGCGTGGCGAATACGAACAGCGCCATGAATGCCAGGTTGATGAAGTAGGCCGCCTCCACCAGACCGACCGTGATGAAGAACGGCGTGAACAGCCGTCCCTGGGCCTCGGGCTGGCGGGCGATGCCGGAGATCAGCGCGTTGCCCGCGATGCCGTCACCGATACCGGCGCCGATGGCACCGCCGCCCAGGATGAGTCCGCCGCCGATCAGGGCGCCGGCAACGATCTGTGGGTCTGCCATTCCTATTCCTCCTTGATTGCTGGTAGTTCTCCTACCAGTGCTGTGGGTGGTTCGTGGGTCGAACAGGTCGTTTTAGTGGTGCTCCTCATCCAATTCCATGGACTGGCTGAAGTACAGAATGGTCAGCAAGGCGAAGATGAACGCCTGGATCAGACCGACGAACAAGTCGAAGGTCTTCCAGATCGCATTGGGCGCCCACATGATGTAGGGCGGGAACAGCGCGATGAGCGCGACCATGATGCCGCCGGCGAAGATGTTGCCGAAGAGTCGCAGCGACAGCGAGATCGGCTTGGCGATCTCCTCGACGAGGTTGATCGGCGCCAAAAACGCCACATGGCCCTTCAGCACCTTGATCGGGTGGCCGATCACCCCGCGCCGCCAGAAACCGGCCGCGTGGTAACAGATGAAGACGAACAGCGCCAGGGCGAGCACGAAATTGATATCCGAGGCCGGTGGCTTGAGGAGTTCCTGGGTTTGCCCGTCAGAGTTGCTGTACTGCACCGGCAGCACCGAGATCCAGTTGCAGATCAGGATGAACACGAACAGCGTCACCGCCAGTGGCAGGACGAAGGGGGCGATCTTCATCCCGATGGCCTGCTCGATCTGACCACGCATCTGGACGGTGATGGCCTCCCAGAAAAGCTGCACCCCGCCGGGCACTCCGGTCGAGGTGATCTTCGACTTCAAGAAGAACGCCAGTCCGATGGTGATGACGGCTGCGATCGCGGTGGCCAGCACCGTGTCGGTGTTGACGGTCATGCCCAACCACGTCGCGGTGGTGTGGTGGCCGACCTCGATCGCGCCCTCGGCGAGGATTCGTTCGGTCATGGTTGTCAATCCTTGAGCATCTCGTCGGCAAGTGAGGCAGGAATGGACGGACCGGTTTCATCAATCGGTGCGCCGTCCGGGTCGCCGGTGCGGATTTTCTTCCACACCGGCAGTGCGGTGCAGAGCACGAGGACGATCTGAAACACCGCCAGACCGAACACCACACCCAGGCCGGGCGGCCGGAAGACGAACGCGATCGTCAGCCCGATAGCGGTGATGACCAGCAGTCGGGTGGCCGAGTTCAACGCCATCTTGCGCTTGATCGGGTTGGCGTCGGCGGTGATGGACGACACCGATCGGTGGACGAGCAGTGCGTTGACCAGACCCAGCAGAAGGCCGATTCCGAAGAACACGCCGACCAAGACGTTCCCCGACCAGGTGGCGATCGCGATCGCCACCGCGGACAACGCCGCGCAGATGCTCAGTAGTAGACCGGGACGGAACGCAACGGACGGAAACACCAACGGCGCATCTGGCGATGGCGTCGTCACACGTCCACCCACAATCGTGTCGGTCTTGGTACGGCGTCTTAGTACGGCACTGACCGGCCCTCACACGCCGTCGCGCCGAGGCCGACAACCTGTGCCGACCCGGTTTCAGCAGCAACCTATCACAGCTAGACCGGCCAAAAACACGCCTACTACTTACGGTCGTAAAGGCTGTCCGACAGCGTTGTGAGGTCGTCGCCGTCGCCGCGTAGCAGGGGGATCACTGTGACCACCACAGCCACCCCGATCGCGGCCAGCATGACCGCCCCGGTGTAGCGGGGGTCGAAGAAGATCGTGCTCGCCGCACCCAGTGCCACGATGCCCACCCACAGGTAGATCACCAGCACCACGCGGCGGTGGGAATGCCCGATCTGCAGCAGTCGGTGATGCAGGTGCATCTTGTCCGGGCTGAACGGGCTGCGTCCGGCGCGGGTCCGGCGAACGATGGCCAGCAGCATGTCCAGGGCCGGCACGAACATCACCGCGACCACCAACAGGAACGGGGACAGCAGCGGGAACACGTCGCGTACCCCGTAGGCACTCTGCGAGATCGGACCCGCTGCCGTCGTCGACGCCGCGGCCAGCATCAGGCCGACCAGCATGGACCCGGAGTCGCCCATGAAGATTTTGGCCGGGTGGAAGTTGTGCGGCAGGAAGCCCAGGCACGCCCCGGCCAGCACCACCGAGATCACCGCCGGCGGGTAGAACAGCACATCGCCGCCGTGGTCGCGGAGCAGTCCGACCGAGAACAGGAAGATGGCCAGCGCGGTGATCAGGCCGAGTCCGGCGGCTAAGCCGTCGAGTCCGTCGACGAAGTTCATCGCGTTGATCACCGCGACGGTCAGGGCCAGGGTCAGCAGGATCGACGACGCCTGGTCGAGCACGACGGTGCCGACGCCACCGAACGGGATGTAGAGCACACTCCAGGCCACGCCCATGGTCACCAGCACGCTGGCAGCGGTGATCTGCCCGGCGAATTTGGTCAGCGCGTCCAGGCCCCAGCGGTCATCGATGAGACCGATCCCCATGATCAGTCCCCCGGCGATCACCACCGCAGGCAACCCGGAGGAGTAGACGAATCCACGGGTCAGCGCGGGCAACTGCGATGCCAGGAACACCGCGGTCACCACCCCGAGATACATGGCGAGTCCACCCATCCGGGGGGTGGGCCGGGAGTGGACGTCGCGCTCCCGGGGGTAGGCGACAGCGCCCATCCGCAGCGCCAGCATCCGTGCCCCGCCGGTGGCGAAATAGGTGACGATCGCCGCGGTGAGGCCGACGAGCACCAACTCCCGCAACGGGACACCGGCGCCTCTATCGGAGAGCGCCAGCAGGGTGCTGTCGCTGGCGTCCGATAGCGCCAGCAGGGTGCTGGTCACAGGTTCACTTGCGCCGACCATCGCCATCACCGTACTCCGAGCACCACGACGGTCAGTCGGTCAGCGACCCGGGGTCCACGCCCAGTACCTCGGCGATCCGCTGCGCGCTGATCGGTCCCTCCCGCAGGAGTCGGGGCGTCGCGGCGGTCAGGTCGACGATGGTGGAGGCGGCCTGCTGCTCGGATGGCCCGCCGTCGAGGTAGACGTCGACGAGGTCGCCGAGTTGCTGTTGCGCCTCGGCGGCGGTGGTGGCCGCGGGTTGTCCGGAGATGTTGGCGCTGGAGACCGCCATGGGGCCGGTCTTGCTCAGGACTTCCAGGGCAACCGGCTGCAATGGCATCCGCAGCATCACGGTGCCGCGGGCGTCGCCGAGATCCCACTGCAGCGAGGGTGCCTGCTGCACCACCAGACTCAGCGCGCCGGGCCAGAAGGCGCGAATCAACTCATGCGCCGCGTCCGGGACCGCGTAGACCAGCCCGGAGATGGTGTGCCAGGAGCCGACGAGCACCCCGACCGGCATATCGCGGCCGCGGCCCTTGGCTGCCAGTAGGCCGGCCACCGCGCGGCTGTCGAACGCGTCGGCACCGATGCCGTAGACGGTGTCGGTGGGCAGGACGATCAGCCGACCGCTCTTGACGGTGTCGATTGCCGCGGTGATGGCAGCCGAGCGGGTCTGCGGATCGCGGCAGTCGAGCATCCGGGTCATCGCTGATCACCCGGGCGCGCGCGGGCCGTCACGAAACGAAGTCGTCCAGTGAGATCGCAGTGGGCGGTGACGTCGGCGAAAACCCCTGTGCCGGTGATCATCCGGACGGTTGCCGCCGAGGTGGTGTCATCATGTTCCACCGCCAGCAGGCCCGCGGGTTTGAGCCACCGGACCGCGCCCCGAATCAGAGGCCCGATCACCGACATGCCATCGGCACCGCCGAACAGCGCGTGCGCCGGGTCATGCTGAGCCACTTCGGGTTCCAGTTTAGTTCCGGCGGGGATATAGGGCGGATTGGCCACCACCATGTCGACGATACCGGCCAGTTCGGGCAACAGGTGTCCGTCGGTGACATCGCCATGCACAACACGTACCGTGGTGCCTGCCGCATTACGTCGAGCGTACTCCAGCGCGTCGGCATCATCGTCCACCGCGATCACCCGGGCACCGGGTCGCTGCGATGCCAGTGCGATCGCGAGCGCGCCGGATCCGGTGCACAGATCGAGGATCACCGCATCACGCGGAAGTGGTTGCGCCAGAGCCCATTCCAGTAGCGCCTCGGTCTCCGGACGGGGAATGAACACTCCCGGACCGACGTGAAGTTGTACCGGACCGAAGGGTGCGGTTCCGGTGATGTGTTGCAGTGGAACGCGCCGCGCGCGCACCGCTACCGCGTGGTCGAGACGATCGAAGAAGCCTGGGTCGGGCGCATCAAGCAGGGCCAGCCGGCCGCGGTCGATGCCGGCCAGATGTGCGGCAAGCAGTTCGGCGTCAGTTCGGGCCGTGTCGATTCCAGCACTGGCCAGCGTCGCGGTCGCGGCAACAATCGCCTCGCGCACCCGTGTCATGCCTGCTGCAGCCGGGTTTGCTTATCGGCGGCGGCCAAGGCGTCGAGCAACGAGTCAAGGTCGCCTTCGAGAACCTGATCGAGATTGTGCGACTTGAAATTGATCCGATGGTCGGCGATCCGGTTCTCCGGGAAGTTGTAGGTGCGGATGCGCTCGCTGCGATCGACCGTGCGGATCTGGCTGGCCCGATCGGCGGAGGCGTCGGCGGAAGCCTGCTCCTCGGCCAGCACCTGCAGTCGCGCTGCCAGCACCTGCATGGCGCGCGCCTTATTCTGCAACTGTGAGCGTTCGTTCTGGCAGGTGACCACGATTCCGGTAGGCAGGTGGGTGATCCGCACCGCAGAGTCGGTGGTGTTCACGCCCTGACCACCCTTGCCCGAGGAGCGGTAGACGTCGATGCGCAGATCGGTTTCGTCGATCTGGACCTGCTCGACCTCGTCGGGTTCGGGATAGACCAGCACCCCGGCCGCCGAGGTGTGCACGCGGCCCTGGGATTCGGTGACCGGCACCCGTTGCACCCGGTGCACGCCGCCCTCCCACTTCAGCCGCGACCACACCCCGTCGCTCGAGTCGCCCCTGCTGGCGATCGAGATCGTCGCTTCCTTGTACCCGCCCAGATCGGAGAACGTCTCGTCCAGGACGGTCACAGTCCAGCCGTGGCGTTCGGCGTAGCGGATGTACATCCGGGCCAGGTCGGCGGCGAACAGCGCCGACTCCTCTCCGCCCTCACCGGACTTGACCTCGAGCACGATGTCGTCCGGGTCATGCGGGTCCCGGGGGGCCAGCATGTCGGTGAGTTGGTTGTCGAGTTCGGCGACCTTGGCCTCGAGTTCGGTGACCTCCGCGGCGAACGAGGAGTCGTCTGCGGCGAGTTCGCGGGCGGCCTCCAGATCACCGCGGGCGGTCTCCAACTTGCGGTAGGTGCCCGCGATCGGCGCCAATTGCGCGAACCGTTTGCCTACCCGCCGGGCATTGACGGTGTCGTTGTGCAGATCCGGATCGGACAGTTGGCGTTCCAGGTCGGCGTGCTCGGCCAGCACGGACTCGACGGCATCAGCGGGCGCGCTGTGCGTCATCGTCCGTCCTCTTTCGCTCAGGTTTTACACCGCGGGGCCTGAAAACACAGGGGCCTAAAACGCAGCCGACGCCCGGCCTCTCGCAGCGGCGAAAGACGGGCGTCGGCGGTGAAGCTAGCTGTCGGCAGGCGCCGCGTCGGCCTCAGGCGTCTCGGTGGTCTGCTTCGACCCCGGCCGCTTGCCGTAGCGCTTCTCGAAGCGCGCAACCCGGCCGCCACTGTCGAGGATCTTCTGCTTACCGGTGTAGAACGGGTGGCACTGGGAGCAGACCTCGACCACGATGTGGCCGCTCTCCTTGGTGCTGCGGGTGGTGAAGCTGTTGCCGCAGCCGCAGACCACGGTGGTCTCGCCGTAGGCGGGGTGAATGCCGGTCTTCATGGTGTCCTCTGCATTTCGTGGTCGCCGGGTCGCCTCAATCGACGTGAACCGGTACCGGAGGTTGTCTGCTTCGATTATGCCAGGTCGGACACGCCTAGCCCAAACGGCCGGTATTGCCGATTGCGGCCCTCCCGGTGCCACAGCACACCGGCAGTCACGTCTAAGCCCTGGGCACTCAGTTCGCGTTTGACGATCTTGTTGGTCGCGGTCACCGGGAGGTCGTCGGCGATCCACACGTATCGCGGCCACGCCTTCGGTGACAGATCCGGCTGCTCGGCCAGGAAGTCGGCGAAATCGTGCGGGGTCAGCGTCACCCCGTCACGCAGGACGATCGCGGCCATCACGGCGTCGCCCACCTGGGTATCGGGCACGGCATAGACGGCAACCCGGTTGATCGGCGCCAGTCGGTGCAGGACGCGTTCGATCGGAGCGGTGGTGAGGTTCTCGCCGTCCACCCGCAACCAGTCGCCGGTGCGCCCGGCCAGGAAGATCCAGCCGTCGGCGTCGCAATAGGCCAGATCGCCGGACCAGTACATGCCGTGTCGGAGTCGCTCGCTGGTGGCCTCGTCATCGTTGTAGTAGCCGCTGAACAGCCCGGCGCCGGCGGTGTTGACGATCTCGCCGATCGCCTCGTCGGCGTTGGCCAGCGCGCCGGAGTCGTCGAACACCGCGGGTGGGCACTCGGTGACGGTGTCGGTGTTGTAGATCGCCACGCCGGGAAAACCGCGGCCGACGGACCCGGGTGGGCAGTCGCCGTCACGGGTGATGATCACCGCGCCCTCGGTGGAGCCGAACCCGTCCCAGACCGTGCAGCCGAAACGCCGACCGAACTCGGCGATATCGCGGTCGGCGGCCTCGTTCCCGAACGCCACCCGCAGCGGGTTGTCGTGGTCGTCGGGTTGCTCTGGGGTGGCCAGCACGTAGGCCAGTGGCTTGCCGACGTAGTTCATGTAGGTCACGCCGTGGCGCCGCAGATCGTCAAGCAGACCCGAGGCGGAGAACGTCGCCGGCGCCATGGCCGCGCCGGCGGTCACCGCGACCGACCAGCCGGCCATCAGCGCATTGGAGTGAAACAGCGGCATTGACAAATAGCACACGTCAGCCGCAGTGATCGAAAACCGTTGCACCAGAGACACTCCGGAGAATGGCACCATCATGTGCGCGACCTGCACCGCCTTGGGTTCCCCACTGGTCCCGGAGGTGAAGATCAGCATGAAGGTATCCGTTGGCGCGACTTCACGATGCGGTTCCAACTCGTCCGCGGAGGCCAGCAGTTGCGTCCACTGATCGGAGTCGACATCCAACACCTGCACGCCGGGCAGGTGTAGACCGTCGAGCAGACGGCGGTGGGCGTCGTCGGTGAGCAGGATCTGACAGTCCGAACGGGTGATGTCGCGAGCCAAACCATTCCCGCGGCGGGTGTTGTTGATACCGCACAGCACGTAGCCGCCCAATCCTGCCGCTGCCATCGCGGTGAGCATCTGCGGGGTGTTTCCCAACAGCGTCCCGACGTGAAGCGGCCGGCCCGGGTCGGCAACAGCGATCAGCGCGGCGGCCTGCCGGGTGGCCTCGTCGAGGTGCTCACGCCAGGTCCAGAGCTGATCGCCGTACTTGACCGCGGGTGCGGGGTCGTCGCAACGTTCGCGGAGTAACTGCTGGACGGTGTCAGCCATCTCAGGGTTGAGCCCGCCCGGCGAGGATCATCACGATCTCGCGGATCGGGACGCGTACTTCTGTAACTTCCCCGGTGTCGTCCCCCGCGGCGAAATCGGCATCGGTGGCGACCAGTCTGACCCCGGCGAGACGCCGTCGGGCGTTGACCGGAAACGTCATGCCGGACAGTTTTTTCGCCGCTTCCAGTGCCGCATCGACGGGCATGGAACGGTCGATGCCGAGCGGCACTGTGATGTCCTGGCCATGGACCAGCAGTTCGATCAGAGGCTGCTGCACACTGGTGCCGGGAACCTTCCTGCGAGCGCCGGCCATCGTGCGCAACGCGGCGGCGATCTCGGCCTGCGACCGACGATCTTCGCGACCCAGTCGAGAGATCATCGCGTCGAACCGGAAGCCGGACTTGACCGCCTCGGCGATCGCGCGCGCCGGATGCATGTGGGAGTGGGTCAGGTGAGCCGCGACATCGCGAACTCGCCACCCGTCACACAGCGACGGCGCCGTCCACTGCTCGGCGGTCAAGCCCTCGAGCAGGCTGGCGAGTTCGATGCGCTGATCATCGACACAGCGCCAGATCTCGTCGGTGTTCACCGGTCAGTCTGCGTCGGGCATGCCCGGTGTGGTCTTGGACACCTGGACCAGGAACTCGTAGTTGGTCTTGGTCTTGCGCAGTTGGCTCATCAGCAGGTCGATCGCCTGATGCGAATCCAGACCCGACAGCACCCGACGCAGCTTATGTACGACGGCGAACTCGTCTGTCGAGAGCAGCAATTCGTCCTTGCGGGTACCGGACGGGTTGACGTCGACGGCCGGGAACACCCGGCGCTCGGCGATCTTGCGATCGAGTTTGAGTTCGGCGTTACCGGTGCCCTTGAATTCTTCGAAGATCACCGTGTCGCCGGTGGACCCGGTCTCCACCATGGCGGTGGCGATGATGGTCAGCGACCCGCCGTGCTCGATATTGCGCGCCGCGCCCAGGAAACGCTTGGGCGGGTAGAGCGCGGTGGAATCGACACCGCCGGACAGGATGCGACCGGATGCCGGCGAGGCATTGTTGTACGCGCGGCCCAGCCGGGTGATCGAGTCGAGCAGCACCACAACGTCCCTACCCTGCTCGACGAGTCGCTTTGCGCGCTCGATGGCGAGTTCGGCAGCCTGGGTGTGATCTGACGGCGGGCGGTCGAAGGTGGAGGCGATGACCTCACCCTTGACCGAGCGCTGCATATCGGTGACCTCTTCGGGCCGCTCGTCGACGAGTACGACCATGAGATGGCACTCGGGATTGTTTCGGCTGATCGCGTTGGCGATGTCCTGCATGATCGTGGTCTTGCCGGCCTTGGGCGGCGAGACGATCAGAGCGCG
>JBAXIR010000038.1:0-17807 GCA_037138275.1 Mycobacteriaceae bacterium
GCCTCCGGCTCCAGGATGTCCTCAGCCTCCGTCGCGACGGGGGCCTGTGCGGCTTCGGCGGCCTTCTTCGCGGCCTTATTGGCCGCACGGCGGGCCCGATCGGCCTCCGAGGTGACCGTCTTCTCCCGAACCAGTTCGATCACCGCCATCGGCGCGTTGTCGCCCTTGCGCGCCTCGACCTTGATGATGCGGGTGTAGCCACCCTCACGGTCGGCGAAGAACGGCCCGATCTCGGCGAACAGGGCGTGCACCACGTCCTTGTCGCGGATCTTCTTCAACACCTCACGCCGGTTGTGCAGCGTGCCCTTCTTGGCATGGGTGATGAGCTTCTCGGCGTACGGCCGAAGCGCCCGGGCCTTGGGCTCGGTGGTCTTGATCCGGCCGTGCTCGAACAGCGATGTGGCCAGGTTGGCCAGCAGCGCCTTCTGGTGAGAGGACGACCCGCCGAGGCGAGGCCCCTTCGTGGGCTTGGGCATTGCAATCTCCTAGTTGGGCCGATCCCCGTATCAGGTAGGACCGGGCAGGGATTAAAGCTGTTCGGTTTCGGCGAAGTCCTGATCGGCGTCCAGGTCGTAGCCGACGTCGGCGCTCCAGGTTCCGGTGGCGACGTCATATCCGGCCACCTGGGACGGGTCGAAGCTGGCCGGCGAGTCCTTGAGTGACAGACCAAGCTGATGCAGCTTGATCTTGACCTCATCGATGGACTTCTGGCCGAAGTTGCGGATGTCCAACAGATCAGACTCCGTGCGCCCGACGAGTTCGCCCACGGTGTGAACACCTTCACGCTTGAGGCAGTTGTAAGAGCGAACCGTCAGATCGAGGTCATCGATCGGCAGCGCGAACGCCGCGATATGGTCGGCCTCGGCCGGCGACGGGCCGATCTCGATACCCTCGGCTTCCAGGTTCAGTTCCCTTGCGAGCCCGAACAATTCAACCAGGGTCTTGCCCGCCGACGCCAAGGCGTCGCGTGGGCTGATGGAGTTCTTAGTCTCCACATCGAGAATCAGCTTGTCGAAGTCGGTGCGCTGCTCGACGCGGGTGGCCTCGACCTTATAGGTCACCTTGAGCACCGGCGAATAAATGGAATCGACCGGGATACGGCCGATTTCGGCCCCGGAGGCCTTGTTCATCACGGCGGGAACATAGCCACGGCCGCGCTCGACGACGAGCTCGATCTCGAGCTTGCCCTTATCGTTGAGTGTCGCGATGTGCATGTCCGGGTTGTGCACGATGACTCCGGCGGGCGGCACGATATCGCCTGCCGTGACCGCACCGGGCCCCTGCTTGCGCAGGTACATGGTGACCGGCTCATCCTCATCGGAGGACACGACGAGGCCCTTGAGGTTGAGGATGATGTCGGTGACGTCTTCCTTGACACCGGGAACCGTGGTGAACTCGTGCAGGACGCCGTCGATGCGGATGCTCGTCACGGCTGCGCCGGGGATCGAGGACAGCAGGGTACGGCGCAGTGAGTTACCGAGGGTGTAGCCAAATCCCGGCTCGAGGGGCTCGATGATGAACTGCGAGCGGTTCTCGGCGATGACATCTTCACCCAGTGTGGGTCGCTGAGAGATCAGCATCTTCTTCTCATATCTCCTTCTCGGCACCCGCTATTTGATGCCGTTAGGTACCTGCGGAACGGCCGTCCCGCAGATTTACTTGGAATAAAACTCGACGATGAGCTGCTCGGTGAGCGGGACCTGGATCTGCTCCCGGGTGGGCAACTGATGGATCAGGACTCGCTGACGCTCGCCGAGTACCTGCAGCCAGGACGGGATCGGGCGGTCGCCTGCGGTCTCCCGCGAAATCTGGAACGGCAGGGTGTTGATCGACTTGTCCCGCACGTCGACGATGTCGTACTGCGACACCCGGTAGCTCGGGACGTTGACCTTGACGCCGTTGACCGTGAAGTGGCCGTGGCTGACCAACTGACGCGCCATCCGACGGGTCCGCGCCATGCCGGCCCGGTAGATGACGTTGTCCAGCCGGCTCTCGAGGATCTGCAGCAGGTTCTCACCGGTCTTGCCGACGGACCGGTTCGCCTCTTCGTAGTAGCGGCGGAACTGCTTCTCCATCACGCCGTAGGTGAAGCGCGCCTTCTGCTTCTCCTGCAACTGCTGGCGGTATTCGCTCTCCTTGATCCGCGCGCGGCCGTGCTGGCCGGGCGGATAGGGGCGCTTCTCGAACGACTGATCGCCGCCGACGAGGTCGACGCCGAGCCGGCGCGACTTGCGGGTCATAGGACCGGTGTAACGAGCCATTACTGTTCTTCTCCCTAAACCCGGCGCCGCTTGGGCGGACGGCAACCGTTGTGCGGCTGCGGAGTGACATCGGAAATCGCGCCAACCTCGAGGCCGGCGGCCTGAAGCGAACGGATCGCGGTCTCGCGGCCGGAGCCCGGACCCTTGACGAATACGTCGACCTTCTTGACGCCGTGCTCCTGGGCCTTGCGGGCGGCATTCTCGGCCGCCAACTGGGCGGCGAACGGTGTCGACTTACGCGAGCCCTTGAAGCCGACGTGTCCCGACGACGCCCAGGCGATGACATTGCCCTGCGGGTCGGTGATGGACACGATCGTGTTGTTGAATGTGCTCTTGATGTGCGCGGCGCCGTGCGGGACGTTCTTCTTTTCCCGGCGGCGGGTCTTCTGACCCTTCTTGGCGGCGGCGGTTTGGCCGGCCTTTTTTGCTGGTGGCATGATTTATTTGGCCTTCTTCTTACCGGCGATGGTGCGCTTGGGGCCCTTGCGGGTGCGCGCATTGGTCTTGGTCCGCTGTCCGCGGACGGGTAGGCCACGGCGGTGCCGCAGACCCTGATAGCAACCGATCTCGATCTTGCGTCGGATATCGGCCTGCACCTCGCGGCGCAGATCGCCCTCGACCTTGATATTGCCTTCGATGTACTCGCGAAGTTGGGTGAGTTGGTCGTCGGTGAGATCCTTGCTCCGCAGATCCCGGTCAATACCGGTGGCTGCGAGGATCTCCTGGGATCGGGTACGACCGATACCGAAGATGTAGGTCAGCGCGATCTCCATGCGCTTATCGCGCGGTAGATCCACGCCTACTAGACGGGCCATGTGGTGGCATTCCTCTTTTTTCTGCGGAGGTCTGTTCCCAGTCCATCCCGGAGGTTTCCGGGGCCCGGCCTCCGTTCCGGGCGTGCGCACTCGGCGTATCCGGGTGCTGGTTCTGGGAGGTCTTCATTGAGTTGTACGTGCGGCCAACCTGCCGCAGGGGCTAACCCTGCCGCTGCTTGTGCCGCGGATCAGAGCAGATCACCATGACCCGCCCATGCCGACGGATCACCCTGCACTTGTCGCAGATCGGCTTGACGCTCGGGTTCACCTTCACGGCGGTCCTTCTGGATAGTTCTTGATAGTTGTCGTTGGCGAGCTTGGACTTGCTGCTACCGGGCTACTTATACCGGTAGACGATCCGGCCCCGGGTCAGGTCATAGGGCGAGAGTTCCACCACAACCCGGTCCTCGGGCAGGATGCGGATGTAGTGCTGCCGCATCTTGCCGCTGATGTGGGCGAGCACCTTATGACCGTTCTCCAGCTCAATGCGGAACATCGCATTGGGCAGGGGCTCGACCACGCGGCCCTCGACCTCGATGGCGCCGTCTTTCTTGCCCATATCCTCACAGATTCTTGCGTTGTCGATCTTGCAGTCGGGCAGCCTGAGCCGACTGCACAACGTGAGCCGGTGGAAAAAAGGATCCAGGACTGGACATGCACGAGTCGGCGCTAAAACCGCGCCAGCGGCCTACGATACCCGCTGGGCATGCGCTTCGCCAAAATGGCTCCGGAGATCTGGGCCGATAAGACGCATAGATAAGGTGGGCCGATGCGGCTCTTGGTCACCGGCGGCGCGGGCTTCATCGGGGCGAATTTCGTCCACAGCACCACGCGCGACCACGCCGAATGCTCCGTCACGGTGCTCGACGCACTGACCTACGCCGGCAGCCGGGAGTCGCTGGACTCCCTGGGCGAGAAGATCCGGCTTATCGAGGGCGACATCACCGACGAAGCCCTTCTCGACCGCCTGGTCGCCGAGAGCGACGTCGTCGTGCACTTCGCGGCCGAAACGCATGTGGACAATTCGCTGGCAGACCCGGCGCCGTTTCTGCGCAGCAACGTCATGGGCACATTCTCGATGCTGGAGGCGGTTCGTCGGCACCGGGTCCGGCTGCACCACGTGTCCACCGATGAGGTCTACGGCGACCTGCCACTGGACGGGGAACTTAGGTTCACCGCGACCACGCCCTACAACCCGTCAAGCCCCTATGCGGCCAGCAAGGCCTCGGCCGATCTGCTGGTCCGCGCGTGGGTTCGGTCCTTTGGCGTCGCTGCCACGATCTCGAACTGCTCCAACAACTATGGGCCCTATCAGCACGTGGAAAAGTTCATCCCGCGCGCGATCACCAACGTGCTCACCGGGCAGCGGCCCAAGCTCTACGGCACCGGCGCCAACGTGCGGGACTGGATACACGTCGACGATCACAACAGTGCGGTGTGGCGCATCCTCGAAGACGGAGTGTCCGGGTCGGTCTATCTGATCGGTGCCGATGGTGAACGCGACAACGCCACTGTGCTGCGGATGATCCTGGCGCTGATGGATCGCGAACCCGACGACTTCGACCACGTGGCCGACCGCGCTGGCCACGATCTGCGCTATGCGATCGACTCGGCCCCGCTTCGGGAGGAACTCGGCTGGGCGCCCCGGCACACCGACTTCGCTGCGGGACTGGCCGCCACCATCGAGTGGTATCGGGACAACGAGTGGTGGTGGGGACCGCTGAAGGACGTGACCGAGGCCCGGTACCGGGAGTCAGGTGATGTGAGATGAGTTTTCGCGAACTTTCGGTGCCGGGCGCGTGGGAGATCACCCCGCAGTTGCGCGGCGACAGTCGCGGATCGTTCTTCGAATGGTTCACCGAGAGCGGGTTTGCCGACATGACCGGGCACAGCTTCGACCTGCGTCAGGCCAACTGCTCGGTGTCGGCGGCCGGGGTGCTGCGCGGTCTGCACTTCGCGCAGGTTCCGCCGAGTCAGGCGAAGTATGTGACCTGCCTCAAGGGGTCGGTGTTCGATGTCGCAGTCGACGTCCGGATCGGGTCGCCCACCTACGGTCAATGGGACTCGGTTCTGCTTGACGATGTCGACCGTCGCTCGATCTACATCTCCGAGGGACTAGCACACGGGTTTCTTGCGCTGCAAGATGATTCGACCATCATGTACCTGTGCTCGGCGCCCTATTCGCCGCAGCGGGAGCACACCATCGCCCCGGGCGACCCGGCAATCGGCATCGACTGGCCACTGCCGCACGAGCAACTTCTGCTGTCCGATCGCGATGCCGACGCGCCCAGCCTCGCCGAGGTGCGGGACGCCGGCCTGCTGCCCGACTGGGCGCAGACCCAGGCCTTCGTCGCGGAGTTGCGCGCCGGGCCGGACATTTACTAGGATATGCAAGTATCTCGATCAACCCGGCCGGAAGGCAGCCCATGAGCACCACAATTCAGCATTTCATCGACGGTCGACGCAGCAACCTGGCCAGCAGCCGAACCGCGGACGTTTTCAACCCCAGCACCGGCAAGGTGCAGGCACAGGTGCTGCTTGCGTCGGCGGCCGACGTCGACACCGCCGTCGCCTCCGCGGTCGAGGCGCAGAAGGAATGGGCGGCGTTCAACCCTCAGCGCCGTGCGCGGGTAATGATGAAGTTTGTTGAGTTGGTCAACGCCAACTCTGACGAACTCGCCGCACTGCTGTCCATCGAGCACGGCAAGACCGTGCTGGACTCACTCGGCGATATCCAGCGCGGCATCGAGGTCATCGAGTTCGCCATCGGGATCCCGCACCTACTCAAGGGCGAATACACCGAGGGTGCAGGCACCGGTATCGACGTGTATTCGATCCGTCAGCCTCTCGGAGTCGTCGCCGGCATCACGCCGTTCAACTTCCCCGCGATGATCCCGCTCTGGAAAGCCGGGCCGGCGCTGGCGTGCGGTAACGCGTTCATCCTCAAGCCGTCCGAACGCGACCCCTCGGTTCCGGTGCGACTGGCCGAACTGTTTCTCGAAGCGGGGCTGCCACCGGGTGTCTTCCAAGTCGTCCAGGGCGATAAGGAGGCGGTCGACGCCATCCTCGCGCATCCCGATATCAAGGCCGTCGGCTTCGTCGGCAGTTCCGACATCG
This sequence comes from Mycobacteriaceae bacterium, assembly GCA_037138275.1. Classification (GTDB taxonomy): domain Bacteria; phylum Actinomycetota; class Actinomycetes; order Mycobacteriales; family Mycobacteriaceae; genus Mycobacterium. The sequence continues at coordinate 6,194 of JBAXIR010000038.1, forward strand.
CGCAGTACATCTATTCGGGTGCTGCAGCGACCGGCAAGCGCTCGCAGTGCTTCGGTGGCGCCAAGAACCACATGATCATCATGCCCGACGCCGATCTCGATCAGGCCGTCGATGCTCTGATCGGAGCGGGTTACGGTAGCGCCGGCGAGCGGTGCATGGCGATCAGCGTCGCCGTTCCGGTCGGCGAGGAAACCGCAAATCGGTTGCGCGCCAGGCTCATTGAGCGGGTCAACAATCTGCGGGTCGGCCACAGCCTTGATCCCAAGGCTGACTACGGTCCATTGGTCACCGAAGCCGCGCTCACGCGGGTGCGGGACTACATCGGCGCCGGTGTCGAAGCTGGAGCCGAGATCGTGGTCGACGGACGCGAGAAGTCGAGCCATGAACTGACATTCGGCGATGAGAGCCTCGAGGGCGGCTTCTTCATCGGCCCCACCCTGTTCGACCACGTCACCACAGATATGACCATCTACACCGATGAGATCTTCGGGCCGGTGCTGTGCATCGTCCGCGCGAAGAACTACGAGGAGGCGTTGGCCCTGCCCAACGAGCACGAATACGGCAACGGCGTCGCGATCTTCACCCGCGATGGGGATACCGCCCGCGACTTCGTCTCGCGCGTCCAGGTGGGCATGGTCGGCGTCAACGTGCCGATTCCGGTTCCGGTGGCCTACCACACCTTCGGCGGCTGGAAGCGCTCCGGTTTCGGTGATCTCAATCAGCACGGCCCGAGTTCGATCCAGTTCTATACCAAGACCAAGACGATCACCGAGCGTTGGCCGTCGGGCATCAAGGATGGCGCCGAGTTCGTCATCCCGACCATGAAATAGGCGATGACAATGGACTTCACCACCCTCGACGACGATGAACGGGTGATCGCCGAGACGGCGGCCGCTTTTGCCGCCAAACGCCTTGCGCCGCATGCCCTGGAGTGGGACAAGGCCAAGCACTTTCCGGTCGAGGAGATGCGCGAGGCCGCGGAGTTGGGCATGGGAGCGATCTACTGCGGCGACGATGTCGGCGGCAGTGGACTGCGCCGGCTGGATGCCGTGCGGATCTTCGAACAGTTGGCCGTCGCCGACCCTGTGGTCGCGGCCTTCATCTCGATCCACAACATGTGCGCATGGATGATCGACAGCTACGGAACGCCCGAACAACGCAAGTCATGGATTCCCCGGCTGGCATCGATGGAACTGATCGCCAGCTACTGCCTGACCGAACCCGGCGCGGGATCGGATGCAGCGGCATTGCGCACCAGGGCCGTGCGGGATGGCGACCATTACGTGCTCGACGGCGTCAAGCAGTTCATCTCCGGTGCCGGGGTTTCTGATGTGTACGTCGTCATGGCACGCACCGGTGCGGACGGCCCGCGCGGGATCTCAGCCTTCATCGTCGAAAACGGCACTGCCGGTCTGAGTTTCGGCGCCAACGAGGACAAGATGGGCTGGCATGCCCAACCCACCGCACAGGTGATCCTCGAAGGTGTGCGAGTTCCCGCGGATGCAATGCTCGGCGGTCCCGAGGGTGAGGGCACCGGGTTCGGTATCGCGATGAGCGGACTGAACGGCGGACGGCTCAACATCGCGGCGTGTTCACTCGGGGGCGCCCAGGCCGCCTACGACAAGGCCACCGGCTACCTGGTGGACCGGCAGGCATTCGGCGGCGCGCTGATCGACGAACCCACCATCCGCTTCACGCTGGCCGATATGGCGACGGCACTGGAAACCTCACGGCTGCTGCTGTGGCGCGCGGCCAGTGCCCTGGACAACGACGAGGCCGACAAGGTCGTGCTGTGCGCGATGGCCAAACGCTACGTCACCGATTCCTGCTACGACGTCGCCGACGACGCTCTGCAACTGCTCGGCGGGTACGGGTATCTGCGGGAGTACGGCCTGGAGAAGATAGTCCGGGACCTGCGGGTGCACCGAATCCTGGAGGGCACCAACGAAATCATGCGCGTGGTGATCGGCCGGGCTGAATCCGTTCGGGCGCGCGCCTCAGCATGACGGTTCCGAAGGAGATGGACTCACGATGACCACGATCGCTTTCCTGGGCCTGGGCAATATGGGTGGGCCGATGGCCGCCAACCTGGTCAACGCCGGCTATCACGTGCGGGGATTCGACCCGGTTCCCGCCGCGCAGGAGGCCGCGGCCGACAGTGGTGTCATCGTCATCGAGAGCGCAGCCGCTGCGGTGGACGGCGCCGACGTCGTTGTCACCATGCTGCCGAACGGCACCCTGGTGCGCCAGTGCTACGCCGACGTCATGTCATCAGCCACCGCAGGAGCACTGTTCATCGACTCCTCGACGATCGCCGTGGATGACGCGCGCAGCGTGCACTCCTATGCCGTCGACCGCGGCTTCGCCCAACTCGATGCACCGGTGTCCGGTGGAGTCAAAGGCGCCGTTGCCGGCACGCTGGCGTTCATGGTGGGCGGTGGCTCGGACGCCCTGGAAACCGCCAGGCCGGTGCTGGAACCCATGGCGGGCAAGATCATTCACTGTGGTGACTCCGGGGCGGGCCAGGCCGCGAAACTGTGCAACAACATGCTGCTGGCTGTTCAGCAGATCGCGGTCGGCGAGGCATTCGTGCTTGCCGACAAGCTGGGCCTGTCGGTGCAGTCGCTGTTCGACGTGATCACGGGAGCGACCGGTAACTGCTGGGCGGTGCACACCAACTGCCCGGTGCCCGGCCCCGTTCCGACCTCGCCGGCCAATAATGAGTTCAAACCCGGCTTCGCCACGGCGCTGATGAACAAGGATCTCGGGCTGGCGATGGCCGCGGTGGCCTCCACGGGTGCGTCGGCCCCGCTGGGAAGCCATGCCGCGCAAATTTATTCGGAGTTTGCCGCCGAACATGCGGACCTGGATTTCAGCGCCGTGATCGAGACCCTGCGGACTCACTGAGGTCTCAGAAATCGCCCGCGTGGTGGCGCAGCGTCTCAATCGACGCCACCAGTGCGCGCGCGTGCGCCACGGACAGTCCGACATCGGCGAAAACCTGCTCGTTGAGGGTGACGGTGGCATCCTCGACGGTTGAGCGCCCCAGATCGGTGATCTGCACAAGTGTGGTGCGACCGTCGGTGGGGTGTGGAATCCGCTGAACCAGGCCGTCGGACTCCAGGCGTCGGATGGCGTGGGTGACGCTGGTGACGTGGACCTGCAACCGGTCGGACGCCTTGGTGATGGGCAGCGCCCCGGTGCGACTGAAGGCCAGCAGTCGGAGTAGCTCGTAGCGCGAGAAGCTCAGATCGTAGGGCCGCAGCGCGTTCTCCACCCGCGCCAGCAGGATCTGATGAGCTCGCATCACCGAGGTCACTGCAACCATTCCGTCGGCGACGTCGCCCCACCCGGCGCGCTCCCAATTGGCACGCGCCGAAGCGATGGGGTCGCGTTTGTCCGGCGACGAGGACACGGCGGGCAGTCCTACACCGTGAGGATCCGCGGGCCGGACTCGGTCACCGCGACGGTGTGTTCCCAGTGGGCGGCCCGCGAGCCGTCTGTGGTGACCACAGTCCACTCGTCGTCGAGGATCCGGGTCCGGGTGGTACCCAGCGTCAGCATCGGCTCGATGGCCAGCACCGAACCGACCGCCAGCAGCGGTCCGCGTCCGGGTTCGCCCTCATTGGGCAGGAACGGGTCCATGTGCATGCTCTGGCCGATCGCGTGACCGCCGTATCCGGCGACGATCCCGAACCGGCGCCCGTGCGTCTGCTCGGCCGCGCGGGCGCCCATCTGAATGGCATGTGAGACGTCGGTCAGCCGGTTTCCCGCCACCATCGCCGCAATGCCGGCTTCCATGGCCGCCCGGGTGGCGGCCGAGAGTGCCTCATCGGCGGGTATCAGGGCGCCAACCCCGAAGGTGACCGCGGCATCACCGTGCCAGGAATCGATGATGGCGCCACAGTCAATCGACACCAGGTCGCCGTAGGCGAGCACCTCGCCGGCCGAGGGGATTCCATGCACCACACGATCGTTGACCGATGAGCAGATGCTCGCAGGATAGCCGTGGTAGCCGAGGAACGACGGGGTGCCACCGGCTGCCCGGATCACCGCCTCGGCGACGTCGTCGAGATCTTTGGTGGACACCCCGGGCGCCGCGGCCTGCTGAACCGCGCTGAGCGCGGCGGCCACCACTGAACCGGCCGCGGCCATGACGTCGAGTTCGCCGGCTGATCGGGCCGGAACGGTCTTGCGGCTGCGCAGCCCGGGCAGGGACACCATCGGGAACGTCAGCGACCAAGCAGGTGCAACGCCCGAGCGAAGACTTCGTCCAGGGCGCCGACGGCGTCGACCGTCTTGAGCTCATGGTGGTAGTAGTCCAGCAGTGGGGCGGTCTCGTCGCGGTAGACCTTCATCCGGTTGCGGATCACGTCTTCGGTGTCGTCGGCGCGGCCACGGCCCTGGAGACGGTTCACGAGTTCATCCTCGGGCACCCGCAACTCCAGTACCGCGTCCAGAGAGAGGCCACGGCGTTCCAACATGTCATGCAGGGCCACGGCCTGCTCGACGGAGCGGGGAAAGCCGTCGAGGATGAAGCCGGCGGCCACATCCGTATCGTTGAGCCGATCGTCGACAAGAGCATTGGTGAGGCTCGCGGGCACCAGATCGCCGGCGTCCAAATACTGCTTGGCTTCCAGGCCCAACTTGGTACCGGTACTGATGTTGTGCCGGAACAGGTCTCCGGTGGAGATCTGCGGCACGCCGAGACTCTCGGCCAGCTTGGTCGCCTGGGTGCCTTTACCCGCACCCGGCGGACCAAGTAGAACGATTCTCACTTGAGGAACCCTTCATAGTTACGTTGCATCAGCTGGCTCTCGATCTGCTTCACCGTGTCCAGGCCGACGCCGATCATGATCAGCACCGCGGTGCCACCGAATGGCAGGTTTTGCACGCTACCGCTATTGCCGATCTGTAGGAACAGGTTCGGCAACACCGCGATCACGCCAAGGTAGATCGAGCCGGGAAGGGTGATTCGGTTCAGCACGTAGCTCAGATAATCGGCGGTGGGCTTGCCGGGACGGATACCCGGGATGAAGCCGCCGAACTTCTTCATCTCGTCAGCACGCTCCTCGGGGTTGAACGTCACCGAGACATAGAAGTAGGTGAAGAAGATGATCAGGCCGAAGTAGACCGCGACGTAGGTCGGGTCGGCCGGATTGGTGAGATGATCGGCGACGAAGCGGTCCCACCAGCCGTTGCCCGGGCCGCCCTTCCCGCTCTGGATCAGCTGGGTGATCAGGTGTGGGATGTAGATCAGCGACGAGGCGAAGATGACCGGGATGACGCCGGCCTGGTTGACCTTCAACGGCAGATAGGTCGAGGTGCCGCCGTACATCTTCCGGCCGACCATGCGCTTGGCGTACTGCACCGGTATGCGGCGCTGGCCCTGCTCGACGAACACCACGCCGATGATGATGAGTAGCGTCGCCACACACACCGCGGTGAATACCGCGCCGCCGCGGCTGTCCAGAATGGACTTGCCCTCCGCCGGGATTCGCGCGGCGATACCGGCGAAGATGAGCAGCGACATACCGTTGCCGACGCCGCGTTCGGTGACCAGTTCGCCCATCCACATCACCAGGGTCGCGCCGGCGGTCAGTACCAGCACGATGACGATGAGCGGGAAGATGCCCTTGTCTTCGATGATGTCCAGCGAACAGCCCTGCAGGAGGCCGCCATTGGCGGCCAGCGCAACGATGCTGGTGGCCTGCAGGATGGCCAGCGCTACCGCAAGATAACGCGTGTACTGCGTCATCTTCGCCTGGCCGGACTGACCCTCCTTGCGCAACTCCTCGAAGCGCGGAATGACCACCGTGAGCAACTGCACGATGATGCTGGCGGTGATGTAGGGCATCACGCCCACGGCGAACACCGACAGCTGCAAGAGCGCACCACCGGAGAACAGGTTGATCAGCGAGTAGATCTGCGATCCGGCCCCGCCGCTGACCTGTTCGATGCACTGGTGAACGTTCTTGTAATTGACGCCAGGCGACGGCATCGAGGCACCGGCCCGGTAGAGAATGACGATGCCGAGGGTGAAGAGGATCTTCCGCCTCAGGTCAGCCGTCCGGAGCGACGAGATGAAAGCCGAAAGCACTGTTCCTCCTGAGCAGCCGGACCCTCGTCGCGACGTGCCGATGCGGCTGGCCGGGCCAGCGTTCGGATAAACCTTCTGCAGCGGCGATCTCCACCGGATTACCCCGGTGATGACGCGCGTCTGAACAGTCTACGAGACTAACAGTTCGCCCAGGCTGGCCGGGAATCTGTTCGGGCTCTGGACCCAAGGCTTCCGCCGGGTGCTTATATTAGCTAAGTAAGGGCGGGCCGCGTCCCGCGATGCGAAAGGCTCCGATGGCACGCACTGATGACGACACCTGGGACCTTGCGTCCAGCGTGGGAGTCACCGCAACCCTGGTGGCGGCCGCCCGCGCGCTGGCGAGCCGTGCGGACGATCCGCTGTTCGTCGACCCGTTCGCCGCCGAGTTGGTGCGGGCGGTTGGTGTCGGGGCTTTGACCGCGGCACTTGAGGATGGCTCCGATCTCGCCAACCAGGAGGCAACCCGGACGATGATCGAGGTGATCGCGGTTCGCACCAGGTTCTTCGACGATTTCTTCATCGAGGCCGGCCGGGAATCCGCGATCCGCCAGGCCGTCATTCTGGCCTCCGGGCTCGATGCACGTGCCTACCGACTGCCGTGGCCGGCCGGAATGACGATCTATGAGATCGATCAGCCGGACGTCATCGACTTCAAGTCGCGAGTGCTGGCAGATCTCGGCGTCGCCCCCACCGCCGAGCGACGGTCCGTCGGGGTGGATCTCCGCGATGACTGGCCCGCGGCGCTGCGTGCCCACGGTTTCGACACAGCCGCACCGACCGCGTGGATCGCGGAGGGCCTGCTGATCTACTTGCCGCCGGATGCCCAGGACCGGTTATTCGACAACATCACCACGCTGTCCGCCCCGGGCAGTCGGATCGCCACCGAGTACCACCCCGACGGCGGATCCGGCATCGCCGAACGGACGTCATCTATGCGAGCCCAGTGGGCCGGCCAGGGATTGGACCTGAACCTCGGCGACCTGTTCTATGGCGGCGAGCGCGAGCCGGTCGTGAACTGCTTGACTCGACTGGGCTGGCAGGTGGGCACCCGCACTCGCCCCGAGATGTTCGCCGAATTCGGCCGGCACTATCCCGACGATCCGGCAAGCGCACCGCTGCGTACATCATTGTCCGTCACCGCAATCCGGAAGTAGCGCTGAAATGTCATCACCCAAGATGTCGTCACCCAAGATGCCGCCACCCAAGATGCCGCCACCCGAGTCGAGCCGCCGGGACGGCGACTCGTGGGACCTCGCGTCCGGTGTCGGCGCCACTGCTACGGCAGTCGCAGCGTCGCGTGCCGTCGCCCACCGCGCCGGACTGATCGACGACCCGTGGGCCGAGCCGTTGGTCACCGCGGTCGGCATCGAGCACTTTTCGGCGATCCTGGCCGGCAGCGCCCCCGGTGATGGCTCCGATGTGGAACGGATGGCCAACGGGATGGCGGTGCGGACGAGCTATTTCGATGATTTCCTCTCCGATGCCACCTCGACGGGCATCCGGCAGGTGGTCATCCTGGCATCCGGTCTCGACACCCGCGCCTACCGGCTGCAGTGGCCGGCCGACACGGTCGTGTTCGACGTCGACCAGCCAGGCGTGATCGACTTCAAGGTTGCGACGCTGAACGGCCTTGGCGCAAAACCGACAGCCCAAGTGCGCAATGTCGGCGTCGACCTGCGCGATGACTGGCCGGCTGCGTTGCGCACCAACGGTTTCGACGCCGGCAAGCCGACGGCCTGGATCGCCGAGGGCTTGCTGATCTATCTGCCTCCGGACGCCCAGGACCGACTGTTCGATCACGTCACCGGCCTCAGTCATCCCGCCAGCCGACTGGCGACCGAGTACATGCCCACCATGGACGCGTTCACCGGGGCGTCCGGCGACGATGAGGAGCCGGGCGAGGACCGCTGGCGGCGACTCGGCTTCCAGGATGACCTGGCCGGTTTGGTGTACGTCGGCGAGCGCAGCCACGTCATCGACTACCTCGAGGGGCTCGGCTGGGAGGTGCACGGCAGTGTGGTGCAGGACCTGTTCGCCGCCAACGGTTTAGCGCAACCCGATGATGAGATGACTGCGAAGTTCGCAGGTTTCCAGTACATCGCCGCGACGCTGGTCTGAGGTCGGCCATGGCACGCAGTGATCGCGACAGCTGGGATCTCGCATCGAGTGTCGGGATTACGGCAACCATGGTGGCCGCAGGCCGAGCGATGGCCACCAAAGACCCCCGTCACCTGATCGACGACCAGTTCGCCGCACCTCTTGTACGCGCGGTCGGTATCGACTTCTTCGTGTCGATGATCGACGGCACCCTCGACAGTTCGAAGTTCGACGACATCGCACCGGATCGAGTGGCAGCCATGATCGCCGGAATGGCCATGCGTACCAGGTTCTTTGACGATTACTTCGTTTCCGCGTGCGAAAACGGTGGCATACCTCAGGCGGTGATCCTGGCCTCGGGCCTGGACTCCCGCGCCTACCGGTTGCCGTGGCCAGCAGGCACAGTGGTGTACGAGATCGACCAACCCGCGGTCATCGACTTCAAGACCGGCGTACTCGCGCGCCTTGGCGCGCAGCCGACGGCGCGACACCGGACCGTCGGCATCGACCTGCGCGACGACTGGCCAACCGCGTTGACGGCGGCCGGTTTCGATCCAGCGATCCCGACCGCATGGCTGGCAGAGGGGCTGCTGATCTATCTCCCGGCGGACGCCCAGGATCGGTTGTTCGACACGATCACCGACCTGAGCTCCCCGGGCAGCGCGGTGGCGACCGAATACGCCCCGGGCATCATCGATTTCGATGATGCGAAGGCCCGTGAGATGGCAGCGAACATGCGCGAACGCGGCCTGGATATCAACATGCCCGACCTGGTCTACCCGGGACCGAGAAGCAACGCCATGGACTATCTGAGCGCAAAGGGTTGGCTCGTCACGGGTGTGCCCCGCGACGAATTGTTCCGCCGCAATGATCTGACGCCGCCCGACCGCGGCGACCACGATGCACTCGGCGAAATCGTCTACGTCAGCGCCACTCGCTGACACCTCAGAACCGCCAGCGCCACTCGCTGACGCCTCAGAACCGCCAGTCCCCCAGCCACATCGCCCTGGCACCGGTCAGGCCGCGCTCGCCGGTGGCGATCGCGCCCTGCAGCATTGCACCCACAAGGCCGGTTGCGGCATCCGACAGTGACGCGGCGGCGGGCTGCGATGAGGACTTCGGCCGCAGGAAATCCTTGACTGACGAACCCGGGTAACCGACCAGATTCACCGTCGCGTCGGCATCAAGGCCGGCCAGCACCTTCGCGCGACGCACCGCGTCGCGCAGACCGCCGAGTTCGTCGACCAGACCGCGTTCGATCGCATCGGCCCCGGTCCACACCCGGCCGCGGGCCACCGCATCCACCGCCTCGACCGACATCCCGCGGGCCTCGGCGACCCGGCTGACGAAATCGTCGTAGAACAGATCCGTCTCGGCTACGACCAGTTCATGCTGGGTGTCGGTGAAAGGCGAATTGACCGACCAGGCATCGGCATTGGCGTTTGTTCGCACCGCATCCGATCCGACACCGAGGCGGTGCTTGAATTCCCGGGCAACCAACTTGCCGGTCAGCACTCCGATCGAACCGGTGATGGTCGCGGGGTTGGCGACGATCACGTCGGCGGCCATGGCTATGTAGTAGCCACCCGATGCTGCTACCGCGCCCATCGAGGCGACCACCGGCTTGCCGGCGGCCCGGATTCGCCCGACCTCCCGCCATATCGTCTCCGAGGCGCTCACTGAGCCCCCGGGGCTATCCACCCGCAGCACAACAGCTTTCACGTCGTCGTCAGCGCCGACCTCCCGCAATGCGGCCGCGATGGTGTCACCACCGGCACTCGACCGTCCAAAAGGTGACAGCCCCGGCCCGCCCCGACCGCTGACGATCGGCCCGGCCACCGTCACCACCGCGACGACGGGTTCCTTTGCGCGGCCCGGGAGCGAAGGTCCGTGTTCGCGGGTCTGGGCGTAGCGGGACAGGAAAAGCCGCGGCGGCGCATCGTCGGAGTCGGGATCGGCGCCGCTATCCGGGACACCGGCGAGTTCGGCGATCCGCCGATAGGCCTCGTCCCGGAAACCGATTCTGTCGATCAGACCGCCGGCGAGGGCGTCGTCGCGCAGCAGTGGGGCGCGGTCAGCGAGCGAGTCCAGCACGGACACATCGAGGCGACGGGACTCGGCGATACCCTGCCACACCTGAGCGTGCAGGCTTTCGATCAGCCGGCTGTCAGCTTCCCGGTGCGCGTCGGTGTAGCCGCTCTCGGTGAAGATGTTCACCGCGGACTTGTATTCCCCGCGCGCCACGAACTGCGCCTCGATACCGACCTTGTCCAGAGCGTCGCGCAGGAACAGTGCGTTGGTGGCGAAACCGATCAGCCCGACGGTGCCGGACGGTTGCATCCACACCTCACCGAACGCCGACGCGAGATAGTAGGACAGGGTGCCCGGGTAGGTCTCGGCCCAGGCCACTGACGGCTTTGCAGCGGTGAATGCGGCTACGGCTGCACGTAATTCCTGAACTGCTCCGGCCGGGGCGGCCGAAAGCTGGACGCGAGCAATGAGTCCCACGATGCGCGGATCCTTGGTGGCGCGGTGAATCGCAGCGACGGCTTGGCGCAAGAGTAGGGGCCGTCCGCCGCCGGCGATGAATGCCAACGGGTCGAATCCGGCCGTTTCCGGCGGCAGGTCTCCAAGATCAAGTTCGAGGATGCACCCGCTCGGCACACCATGGTGACGCGCGGTGTCGATCCGGCGACCGACATCGCGCAGGTCGCCACCGAACCCGGGCAGAAAAGCACGCATGGCTACGAGCCTACGCTCGCAATGTGCTAGGCCACCTCGGTGGCGGATCCGCCTGCGGCGGTGATTTTCTCGCGAGCGCTGTCGCTGAATTTGTGCGCGGTCACGTTGACTTTCACGCTGATATTTCCATCGCCGAGCACCTTCACCAAGGTGTTCTTGCGAACGGCGCCCTTCTCGACGAGATCGGCCACGGTCACCTCGCCGCCTTTAGGGAACAGCCGACTGATATCGCCAACGTTGACCACCTCGTAGGCGGTGCGGAACCGGTTCTTGAAGCCCTTGAGCTTGGGCAGTCGCATGTGGATGGGCATCTGCCCACCCTCGAAGCCGACTGCCACCTGATTGCGGGCCTTGGTGCCCTTGGTGCCACGGCCGGCGGTCTTACCCTTGGACCCCTCGCCGCGACCAACGCGGGTCTTGCGGGTCTTCGCCCCCGGTGCAGGCCGAAGATCATGAAGCTTGATGGTCACGAAACTTCCCCTTTGCTCTTCGCGCAAGCGCTCATCGGACTTCCTCAACTTCGATGAGGTGGTGCACGGCCTTGATCAACCCGCGGGTCTGCGGGTTGTCCTCGCGGACCACGGACTGGCGAATCTTCTTCAGACCGAGGGTCCGCAGGCTCTCACGCTGCTTCCAGCGCGCACCGACGGTGCCTCGCACCTGAGTGATTTTCAG
>JBAXIR010000039.1:0-17350 GCA_037138275.1 Mycobacteriaceae bacterium
GTCGAGTTGATGTCGGAATTCATCGAGATGCGGCAGGGTCCGGTTACTGATCCCGGACACCGAGACGATCAATTCACCTGGCACGCTCCCAGCATGCCAAATCCAGGTGTCGGGTCGGTGTCGTCCAGTTGGACGTCAGCGGTCAGTTCCGCATCACTGCGGGAGTACCGCCTCGATCGCCGCGATGACCTCGGGTGCGTCCGGCTCGGTGCGGGGCCGGAATCGATTGACCACCGCGCCGCCCGGCGCAATGAGGAACTTCTCGAAATTCCACTGCACATCGCCGGCGTCCCCGCCCGCGTCGGCGGTTTCCGTCAGCACCGCATAGAGCGGATGTCGATCTGCGCCGTTGACGTCGGCCTTGGCAAGCAGTGGGAACGTCACCCCGTAGGTGGTGGAACAGAACGTCGCGATCTGCTCGGGCGTGCCGGGTTCCTGTCCCATGAACTGATTGCACGGAACGCCGATCACGGTCAGCCCGCGGTCGCCGTAATCGCGCGCCAACTGTTCCAGCGCGCCGTACTGCGGCGTCAGACCGCACTTGGAGGCGACGTTCACCACCAGCACGGCGCGGCCGTCGTAGGCGGCCAGCGAGGTCGGGTTGCCGTCGAGGGTGGTCAGGGGAATCTGTGCCAGGGACATGGGAGCAGACGCTACCTGGCCTCTGCGCCGAATCGCCGCGGGTCCGCCGTCGCCAGTAGCCAGGCGAACTGGAAGGCGGTCTCCTTCCAGCGTTCATAGCGACCACTGATGCCGCCATGCCCGGCCGCCATCTGGGTGCGGAGCAACACCGGACGCGAATCGGTCTTGGTGTGCCGAAGCGCGGCCACCCATTTGGCGGGCTCGACGTAGAACACCCGGGTGTCATTGAGTGACGTCATCGCCAAAATGGCCGGGTAATCCTTGGCCTCGACATTCTCGTAGGGCGAGTAGGACTTCATGTAGGAGTAGACGTCAGCATTCGCCAACGGGTTGCCCCACTCGTCCCATTCGGTCACGGTCAGCGGCAACGACGGATCCAGGATCGTGGTGAGCGGATCGACGAACGGAACCTCCGCCAGGATGCCGGCGAACAGCTCGGGTGCCATATTGGCCACCGCACCCATCAGCAGTCCGCCCGCGCTGCCGCCGAGAGCGACCAGATTCTCCGGTCGGGTCAGACCCGAACTGATGAGATGGCTTGCCGCGCTGATGAAGTCGGTGAACGTATTCTTCTTCTCCAGCAGCTTGCCGCCCTCGTACCAGAGTCGGCCCATCTCGCCGCCGCCGCGGACGTGCGCGATCGCGAACACCATGCCGCGATCGAGCAGGGACAGTCTGGCGATCGAGAACCGTGGGTCCTCGGAGGACTCGTAGGCGCCGTAGCCGTACAGCACGGTCGGAGCCGGGGTTTTCACTCGAGCGCGGTAGATGAGTGAGATCGGGATACGGGTGCCGTCGTCGGCTGTCGCCCAGTCGCGGCGTTCCACATAGTCTTCCCGGCGGTAGTCACCCAGCACGGGCTGTTCGCGAAGCAGAATCCGCTCGCCCGATGCCAGGTCAATGTCGTAGACCCGCATCGGGGTGACGAACGACGTCGCGGCGACCCGAAGCCGGGGTGAGTCCCAGTTCGGATTACCGCCAAGCCCGGACGCCATCAACTCGGAGTCGAAGGTGATCTCCTCACGCGTTCCGTAGCCATCGCCTATCGGCCACAACTGCAGGCGCGCCAGCGCCTCCCGTCGGTAATGGACAACCAGGTGATGGGCGAAGGGATCTACACCCTCGAGGCGAACATCGTCGCGGTGGGCGATCAGAGTCGTCTGTGCGCCCGGGTTCTCGACCGGAGCCTCAACCAGCGTGAAATTCGGCGCACCATCGTTGTGCAGGATCAGGAACCGGTCCCGACCGTCGACGACGGCGTGATCGACGGAGTACTCGATGCCTTCTCGTCGCGGCAGCACCGTGGTGAATTCAGCGCGGGGGTCGGAGGCGTCGGCGAATCGGATCTCTGAGGTGATCGACGATCCGGCCGCGATGAGGATGTAGGCGTTACTTCGGGTGCGGCCCACGGCAAGCCAGAACCGTTCGTCGGGTTCATAAAACACCTGCTCTGCGGACCCACTCGCGCCGAGGCGGTGGCGCCACACCGTATCGGGGCGCCACGACTCATCGACGGTGGTGTAGTAGACGCAGGTGTTGTCGGCCGTCCAGGTGACTCCCCTGGCGATGCCGGAAATCTCATCGGGGTAGAGCTCGCCGGTGCGTAAGTCCTTGAACCGCAGGGCATAGCGCTCGTCACCCACGACATCGACGGAGTAGGCCAGAATGTTGCCGTCCGGGCTGACGCTGCATGCGCCGAGGGCGAAGAAGTCATGGCCGGCAGCTTCGTCATTCTCGTCGAGCAGTACCTGCTCACCCGGAATGTCGGTGTGCTCATCGAGAACCGGGGGCTCCCAGTCATCGGGGCCGGCTGCCGGGCAGCGGCAGTGCACGCCGTACTGCTTGCCTTCGAAACTGCGACCGTAGTACCACCAGTCGCCGCGACGGGTCGGCACCGACAGGTCGGTCTCCTTGGTGCGGGACTTGATCTCGTCGAAGATCCTCTGCCGCAACGGTTCCAGGAAAGCCGTCTGATCCTCGACATGGGCGTTCTCCGCCTCAAGGTGGGCGATCACCTCGGGGTCGGACTTGTTTCGCAGCCATTCGTACGGATCGAGGAAGACGTCCTCGTGATGGACGCGGCGGGTGTCAAGTCGTTTGGCCGCCGGTCCGGCGACATCAGGTTCGCGAGCAGTCATGCGCCGATCCAGTCGGCGAACTTGCGCCCCGAAATGCGTTCGTAGGCTTCGATATAGCGGCTCCGAGTCGCATCGACGATGGCATCGGGCAGCGGTGGCGGCGGCGCGGTGCCGTGTCGGTCCCAGCCGGATTCGGGCCCGGTCAGCCAGTTGCGGACGAACTGCTTGTCGAAGCTGGGTTGGACCACACCCTCGGTGTAGCTATCGGCCGGCCAGTACCGCGACGAGTCCGGGGTGAAGACCTCATCGGCGAGCACCAGGCGTCCGTCGCCGTCGGCGCCGAACTCGAACTTGGTATCAGCGATGATGATCCCCCTGGTCAGTGCGTGTTCGGCGGCCAGGCCGTAGGTCTGCAACGTGAGGTCGCGCAATTGCTCCGCGCGTTCGGTGCCGACCATCTCGGCGACCCGGTCGAAAGAGATGTTCTCGTCATGGGCACCGATGTCAGCCTTGGTCGCCGGCGTGAACAGCGGGTGGTCGAACTCACTGGCCTCGACGAGCCCGGCCGGCAACTCGATTCCGCACACCGCTGAGGTGCGCTGGTAGTCCAGCAGTCCTGAACCGGTCAGGTAACCGCGAGCGACGCACTCAACCGGCACCATGTCGAGCCGTCGAACCACCAGTGCGCGGCCGAGCACCTCGGCCGGGATGCGGGCATCGTCGGGTGGCCCGGCGAGATGATTGGGCGCGCCTCCCGCCTCGCAGATGAGATCGAAGAAGAACACGCTCATCGCGGTCAGAATGCGGCCTTTGTCCGGCACCGGGGTGGTGAGGATGTGGTCGAAGGCCGAGATCCGGTCGGAGGCCACGAACAGCATGTGCTCGTCGTCGACCCGGTAGAGCTCGCGGACCTTGCCGCTGGCCAAGTGGCGGTAATCGGTCAGGACGGGACGCACCGGGTCAGCCTATCGGCCGGTGACGGGCGAACTGTGCTGGGATCAATCCATGAAATCGCGCTTCCTTCCCTACGCCACCACACCCGGCAGGCTGACCGCCCAGGTGGTCAGCGACCTGCTGGTCGGCCTGTGGATCTCCCTGTGGGTGTTCGTCGGCCTCGGCGTGCATCAAGCGGTGGCGACGATCGCCGGCGTCGGTACCCAGGTGCGAGACGGCGCCACCGGGATCGCTGACAACCTCAACTCCGCCGGGGACAGCGCCAACCGGATCCCACTGGTGGGCGACACGGTGTCCACGCCACTGCGCGCGGCCAGTGAGGCTGCCCTCGACCTCGCCGGCGCCGGACAGAACCTCAACACCACCGCGACCTGGCTGGCGGTGCTGCTGGCGATCGCAGTGGCCGCGCCGCCCATCTTGGCGGTCGCGATGCCGTGGCTGTTCCTGCGCATCCAATTCTTCCGCCGGAAGTGGACGGTGATCGCTTTGGCCCAGACCCCGGCCGGAGAGCAACTACTGGCCCTGCGGGCGCTGGCCACACGGCCGCTGCGCAAACTGACCGAGGTCGACGGCGACCCGGTGGGTGCCTGGCGGCGCGAGGAGCCGGCCGCGGTGCGTGGCCTGGCGGCACTGGAGTTGCGATCGGCAGGCGTCGCCCGGGTGACCCAGGCGCGCTCAGCGCTCAGCTGAGTTCGACGTGCAGGTGCCTGATTCCGGTGTGCCGGCTACTACGGGTCCACTCCACCGGTGCGACCAACTGCACGCCCGAATATCGCGTCAGCAACTCCCCGAACAGCACCTGCAGTTCCAGTCGGGCCAGGTTGGCACCCAGGCAGTAGTGCACGCCCTGTCCAAACCCTAGGTGCGGGTTGGGTTTACGGCCGATATCGAATTCATCGGCATGGGCGAAGACCGACTCGTCACGGTTGGCCGAGCCTTCCCACACCAGAACCTTCTGCCCGGCACGGACCACATGCCCGCCCAGGGTGGTGTCGCGGGTAGCAGTGCGACGCTTCGACGGCGACGGTGTTGTCCACCGCACCATCTCCTCGATCGCCGTCGACAGCAGGGCAGGGTCTTCCCGCAACCGACGATACTGATCGGGATGGTGAGCCAGGGCCAGTAATCCGCCCGCGACCGCATTGCGGGTCGTCTCCGCGCCAGCGCTGAACAGCAGGCTGAAGAACAGGTACAACTCAAGGTCGGAGAGCGACGGTGCATCGGGGTCGTCGACAGTTGCGTTGGCAACGATCGACAGCATGTCATCGCACGGTGCGGCCCGCTTCTCGGCAATCAGTCGACTGCCGTATTCGTACATGCGCGAACCGGCATCGGAAACCGACAGTCGAGCCACCTCGCCCTTGCGTGATCCGCCGAAATCAAAACTCGGCTCGATGGCTTCGAACAGCCAATGCCGTTCCGAGTCAGGCACTCCCAGCAGGATGCAGATCATCTGCATGGGTAGTTCGGCGGCCACGTCCACGACGAAGTCGAGAGGAACGCCCGGTTCGATCCGGTCGAGGAGGACACGGGAACGCGTCCGTAGATCGTCCTGGACCCGGCGGATCATCCGCGGCGTCAGCCCGGAGCTGACCAGCCGCCGGATTTTTCCGTGGCGGGGATCATCCATCATGTTGAGCACTTGGCCGGCGACCGGCAGATCCTGTAGCAGGGTGCCGCCGAAGGGCCGCTCTCCCCCGGTTACCGAGGAGAAGGTCACTGGATCCCGCAGAACGGCAAGGGTTTCGGCGTGGCTGGCCACCGACCAGAAGCCCTCACCATCAGGGGTGTTTTCGGTGGGGTCGTGCCAGAAAATCGGAGCCGTGCGACGATGGATCGCAAACAATCGGTGCGGGAATCCGTCGGCGAAATGATCAAGATCGGTGAGGTCGATATCGGCTAACTCGTTGTCCGACATCGTTTTACAAGATCGCTCCGGGCGTGTACCGGGCCGCCTCCGGGTAGAAATCCACCAGATCGCCGACCTCGGCGATCACCCGATCCACCTGGCTTGCCGCTGCACCGGTGAATGACTCGGTGTCGGCCAGTGCGGCGTCAAGCGCGGCCCGGTCCAGCGGCAATTGCGGGTCGGCCGCCAGCCGGTCGAGCAGGTCCGGTTCGGTGCCGCGTTCGCGCATGGCCAATGCGACCGCCACCGCGTGCTCCTTGATCACCTCGTGGGCGGCTTCGCGGCCCATGCCGGCCCGCACCGCCGCGATGAGTACCTTCGTCGTCGCCAGGAACGGCAGGTAGCGGTCAAGCTCCCGTTGGATCACCGCCGGGTAGGCACCGAACTCCGCCAGCACTGTCAGGAACGTCTCGATCTGGCCGTCGATGGCGAAGAACGCATCGGGCAGCGCGACCCGGCGCACCACCGAGCAGAACACGTCGCCCTCATTCCATTGCGCGCCAGCCAGTTCCGCGGCCATCGATCCGTAGCCTCGCAACACCACCTGGAGTCCGTTGACGCGTTCGCAGCTGCGGGTGTTCATCTTGTGTGGCATGGCCGATGATCCGACCTGCCCGGGTGCGAATCCCTCGGTGGCCAGTTCGTGGCCGGCCATCAGCCGGATGGTGTGCGCCAATGAGGACGGCCCGGCGCCGAGTTGCACCAGCGCGGAGATCACGTCGTGGTCCAGCGAGCGCGGATACACCTGGCCCACGCTGTCGAGCACCGCGGTGAAGCCCAGGAATTCGGCCACTCGCCACTCGAGTTCGGCGAGCCGCGTGGTGTCCCCGTCGAACAGGTCGAGCATGTCCTGGGCGGTGCCCATCGGACCCTTGATGCCGCGCAGCGGGTAGCGGTCGATGAGTTCGCCGATGCGGGTCAGTGCGAGGAGCGTCTCCTGGGCCGCCGAGGCAAACCGCTTGCCCAGTGTGGTGGCCTGCGCGGCGACGTTGTGGCTGCGGCCGGCCATCACCACGTCCCGGTAGGTCGCGGCCCGCTCCGCCAGTCGGGCCGCGACGGCCACCCCGCGGGCATGCACGAGTTGCAGTGATTGCCGGATCTGCAGTTGCTCGACGTTCTCGGTCAGATCTCGGCTCGTCATGCCCTTGTGCACGTGTTCGTGTCCGGCGAGGGCATTGAACTCCTCGATGCGGGCCTTGACGTCGTGGCGCGTCACTCGTTCGCGGGCGGCGATCGACTTCAGGTCGACGTGCTCCAGTGATCGCTCGTAGTCGGCGATCGCCGTCTCGGGTACCTCGACACCGAGTTCACGTTGCGCCCGTAGCACCGCCAGCCACAGTCGGCGTTCGGCGACGATCTTGGCCTCCGGTGACCAGATCGCCACCATCTCGGCGCTGGCGTACCGGTTGGCCAGCACGTTGGGGATCGCGGCGCGGGTGGTCACAAGAACACAGCTTACGGTTTGGGGTGTGCACTTCGTGGGAGTCGACCTCGCCTGGGGCCAGCGCAGCCCGACCGGGGTCGCCGTACTCGATGGCCGCGGCAAGCTTTGCCATATCGGTGTGGCCGGCGATGACGACGACGTCCTGGCCCAACTTCGGCCGTACGTCGGCAGTGCGTGCGTGGTGGCGATCGATGCCCCACTGGTGGTGACCAATCCCTCCGGCAACCGGCCCTGTGAGGCCGCCCTGAATCGAGACTTCCGCCGATTCGACGCCGGAGCGCACCCGGCGAACACCGGCCTGGCGTGGTTCGCCGACGGTGGGCGCGGGGCGCGGCTGTGTTCGGCACTCGAGCTTGACCTCGATCCTCGTTCGTCCTCGTCGCGGCGCGCCATGGAGGTGTACCCGCACGCCGCCAGCGTGGCATTGTTCAGCCTGCAACGAACCCTGAAGTACAAACAGAAGACCGGCCGGGATTTCCCGCAGTTGCAGTCGGAGTTGTTGCGGCTCATGGGTTTTGTCGAGTCTTTGCGCACCGCGAAGCCGGCACTGGATGTGTCAGACAGCGACTGGCCGGAACTCAAGCAGAGTGTGATGGACGCGACCCGCAAAGCGCAGCTCCGGCGAGCTGAGGACCCCGTCGATGCCGTGTTATGCGCCTATATCGCGCGGTATGCGAGCACCCGGCCTGCCGACGTCACCATCTACGGCGACGTGGAGACCGGTTGCATCGTCACCCCGATGCTCCCCGGTGCCCTCAGGCCCCCGAAACTCATCAAGACCGAAGACCCGTCCACGCAGTAGACGTGTCGGTCAGTTCGCTGACCTCATCGAGGAAGCGACGCACCGTCGCCGGATTCTCGTGGCGTTGCCAGCCGAAGGTGGTCGGGCGTTGGGCGCGGTCGTGCCAGAAATGCCCCGGCTTCGACGAGGGGCGGGTCGCCACCAGCCATACCGCGGTGTCGGCGCCATCGGCGACGTCACGCAACAGTGGCCCGGTGATGACCCGGAACCGCGGCAGGTACTCGGCCACTCCGGGGGTGTCCACCCACCCCGGGTGCATGCTTTCGACCAGGACGTCGGTGCCGGCCAGCCGGCGGGCCCAGGCGTCGGCCAGAACTACCTGCATCCGCTTGGTCCTGGCGTAGGTGCGCACGCCGTTGTACTGCTCCCGCGACTCCAGATCGTCGACCACCAGAGCCGTGCTGTACATACCGCCGGAGGACACGAACACCACCGATGCGCCGCGGGCCGCGCGCAGTAGCGGCAGCAGACGTTCAGTCATCAGATGCGGGCCCAGAATGTGGGTGGCCAACTGAACCTCGTGGCCCTCCCGGGTGACGATGCGTTCCTTGGGCATCAGGCCGGCGTTATGAACCAGTCCGTCCAGTGCGGGTACTCGACGGGCGAAGTCGACACACCAGTCCGACACCGCGTCGAGGTCGGAGACGTCGCACACCTCGCCCACCACGTCGGCGCCCGGAACCTCGTCGCGAACCTCGGCCACACAGCGTCGCACCTTGTCGGCGTTGCGGCCCAGCAGGTGCACCGTCGCGCCAAGTCCGGCGAACGCGCGGGCCATCGCCAGTCCGATGCCTGCCGTCGCCCCGGTCACCAGAACCTGCTTGCCCACGAGTGCGTCCGGAGCAGGGTCGGCGGGCCACCAGCGCCGCCGCACACCTGAGCCGATCCGGGTGTATCCCAGTACCAACGCACGATCCATCGCTCCGTCGACAAGATCCGTCACCGGCCGGGTCAAATGCCATAGATCCACGGTCACACCAACTGATTGATCGGAGCGAGGACATCGAGGACGTCGATCAGGGTGGCTCGGGCAGACTCCCGGGCACCCACGACATTAGCGACCAGTGCCGAGACCACCGCACCATCAACCGCACAGACCAGTGCGGTCACCCTGTCCTCCCGGGCACACCGGCCGGAGCGGGTCATTGCCTCCGCGACGGCGGAGACGCGCTGCTGCTGTAACCGCCGCTCCACGCCGCGTAGGCCCGGGTGTCGTGCACAGGCGATGTAGCGCTCGTAGCGCGATATCAACTGTTCGTTGCTGTGATCTCCGGTGAGCAGGTCGAGCAGTACGTCCGCAGTGGCGCCGGTGCTGCGGCGGCGCCTCGGCAGTTCCCTTACCCGGGAACGCAGTTGGTGGGCTTCGACGGTGACGGTGTGCTCGACGGCGTTCTCCACCAGCTCATCCAGTGATGAGAAGTAGTAGGTCGTCGATGCCAGTGGCAGGCCCGCGCGGCGTGCGACCGCGCGGTGGCGCACCGCGTCGAATCCACCTTCGCGCAGCAACTCAGCGGCCGCGCTGACGAGCGCGTACCGCCGTCGTTCTCCCTTGGGGGTAACCGCTGCGGTCACCGTCGCCATGGTGCCAGTCAGCCCGGAGTGCGCAGTGCGCTTTGCCCGAAGACGTGACGCGTGGGGCAGAATGGGTGCAATGCCGAATCTCAGCCGCCGCAGTGCGCTGCGTTGGGGAGTGGGCGCCGCCGGTGCCACCGCACTCGCCACGTTGGCCCCGCCTTCGCGTGTCCGCGCCGCGCCGACCCTCATCACCGGCTCATTCGTGTCGGCTGCCCGCGGCGGAATCACCACCAACTTCGCCATCGCTCGCCCACCCGGGCAATCCGCGGCCCTGCGCCCGGTGATCGCACTGCACGGCAAAGGCAGTGATGCCGCGGCGGTGATGGCCGGTGGTGTGGAGCAGGGCCTGGCGCAGGCGGTCGCCGCGGGCCTGCCCCCGTTCGCGGTAGTCGCCGTCGACGGCGGCGGTAGCTACTGGCACCGGCGCACCTCGGGTGAGGACGCCGGTGCGATGGTGCTCGGCGAGTTACTTCCGATGCTCGGCGAGCAAGGACTGGATACCTCGCGGATGGGATTCCTCGGGTGGTCGATGGGCGGTTACGGCGCGCTGTTACTGGGCGCGCGCCTGGGTCCGGCACGGACCGCAGCGATCTGTGCGGTCAGTCCCGCGCTGTGGCTTTCTTCCGGTGCCACCGCGCCCGGCGCATTCGACGGACCTGAGGACTTCGCGGCCAACAGTGTGTTCGGCCTGCCCGCGCTGGGGTCGATCCCGATCCGGATCGACTGCGGGATTAGTGACCCGTTCTACGGTGCCACCAAACAATTCATCGCGCAGTTGCCCAACCCGCCGGCCGGTGGGTTCACCCCGGGCGGACACGACGGCTCCTTTTGGAGCGCGCAGTTGCCGGCCGAGATCGCCTGGATGGCACCGCTGCTGGCGGGCTGAACAGCTCAGACGGGTTCGGCCCGGCTAGCGCCACACCGGGCAGCGCCACACCGGCCTGCTCCACACCGACCGGGGCCGCACCGACCGGGGCCACTCATAACGTGATGAGACCCTGCGCAGCGGCGAGTCCGATGTCGGTACGGAAGTGACTGCCCGGCAAGCGAATAGTGGAGAGGACCCGGTAGGCGGCGTCGCGGGCCGCCGGCAGGTCCGCTCCGGTTCCGACGACTGAGAGCACTCGTCCACCACTGGAGACCACCGCCCCGTCGTCGCGCCGGGACGTCCCGGCATGCAGCACCCCGTCGGCCTCCGCGCCGGAGATCACATCGCCGAATCGGGGGCGGCCCGGGTAGTTCTCAGCTGCTAGTACAACAGCCACCGCGTAGCCGTCATGCCACTGCAGTGGCGCGCAGTCGGCGAGGGTGCCGGTCGCGGTCGCGTAGAGCAACCCGCCCAGCGGGGATTGCAGCAGTGCCAGCACCGCCTGGGTCTCGGGATCGCCGAAGCGGCAATTGAATTCGACGACGGACGGCCCCTCGGTGGTCATCGCCAGACCCGCGTACAACAGACCCGAGAACGGGCAACCCCGGCGCACCATCTCAGCGGCAACGGGTTCAACAACATCGTGAACGATCCCGGCCCGAACCGACTCGGGCAACCATGGCAGCGGTGCGTAGGCGCCCATGCCGCCGGTGTTGGGCCCGGTGTCGCCGTCGGCGACACGCTTGAAATCCTGCGCCGCTACCAACGGGACTACGGATG
This sequence comes from Mycobacteriaceae bacterium, assembly GCA_037138275.1. GTDB lineage: Bacteria > Actinomycetota > Actinomycetes > Mycobacteriales > Mycobacteriaceae > Mycobacterium. Next base: position 11,053 of record JBAXIR010000039.1, read on the forward strand.
CTCCGTCGACCAGACAGAACAGTGACACCTCCGGGCCGTCGAGGAATGACTCCAGCAGCACCGGGTGTCCGGACTCCAGCAGGGTTGCGGCATGCGTGCGAGCAGCATCCCGGTCGGCGGTGACGACCACACCCTTGCCGGCCGCCAGTCCGTCGTCTTTGACCACCCATGCGGGCTGGCCGACGGCGGGGCCGAAACGATCCAGGGCGGCATCGAGATCTGCTGGGCTGTCGACGGTCTCGCTGGCTGCGGTGCGCACCCCGGCGGCTGCCATCACATCCTTGGCGAAAGCCTTGGAACCCTCGATCCGCGCGGCGTCCCGAGACGGGCCGAAACAGGCGATGCCGACGTCTCGGACGGCATCGGCCACTCCCAATGCCAGCGGGACCTCCGGACCGATCACCACCAGATCGGCCCGAACGCGGGCTGCCAATGCCGTGACCTCCTCGGCGGAGGTGACGTCGACGTCGTACTGGTCGGCCACCGCGGATGTACCTGCGTTACCCGGCGCAATCGCGAGGTAGTCGACGCCCGGGTCCTTGCGGAGTCCGATCAGCAGGGCATGTTCGCGGGCACCTGATCCGATCACGAGGACGCGCACGCGCCTCACCCTAATCGACGCCGCCGGCCGGTCTAGTCTGTCGACTTCTTTCCGCTGTGCATCTTCACGGCGTCACCGGCGTTGGCCTTCCGGTCACCGGCTTTTCCGGCGTCTGCGGTCTTTCGGCGCTTGGCGGCGACCCGTTCGACCACACCGTTGAAACCCGAGCCGAGCGGGAAGCCGACGTAGTGGGTGATGAAGATCGCCATCTCGCGCAACTCGTCGGAGGTCATCTCCGCGTTTTCCAGGGCGGCATTGACCTGGATCTCGGCCAGGTCCGGCAGGCCGAGTGCGGTCACCACCGACAGTGTGATGAGCCGCTTGTCCCGCATCGACAGTCCGGGCCGGCTCCAGATATCACCGAACAGGTGGTCGACGGTGAGCGCAAAGAAGTCACCCGGCATATCGGACATCTCCCAGGCGTAAACCTCGTTCATCTTCGCCAGACCCTTGCGGCGCAACTCGTCCATGGCTCACTCCTTCTTCGTCGGCACGGCTGATTGGTCATGCGGTACACCCAGCCCGGCTGCCAGGTTTCGCAATGCGATATTCGCCAGCGGGAGGTCGACGTCCAGCGACTCCCCCAGTGCCCGAGCAAGACTCAGGTCTTTTTCACCCAGGCCGCGGGTGTGGGTGAAGGTGTCGTACAACCAGTGGCCCGGTTCGAGTTCGTGGGTGTTGTCGCGCACCATGATCGCTCCTGCGCCACCGGTCAACGCATCGGTGTGCCGGACCACCCGGCCCAGTGCCTGAAGATCCAAGCCCGCCGCCTCGGCCAGTGCCATCGCCTCGGCGGCCGCGGCGAAGGCGGTGAAGGTCAGCATGTTGCGCGCCAGTTTCATCCGCGTTCCGGCGCCCGGTTCACCGGCGTGGATCACCAGCGACGCCCACTGTTTGAAGACCGGTTTGATGCGCTCGTAGACCTCACGCGGCGCACCGACCATCGTCGCCAACTCGCCCTTCTGAGCCGCACCGGCACCTCCGCTGACCGGAGCGTCGATGACGTGAATTCCCTCGCCCGCGAGTTCAGCTGCGAGGGAGGCCGCGGTGGTGTCGCTGATCGTCGAGTGTATTGCGATCACCGTGCCCGCCGCGGCGTGGCGGGCAAGCTCAGAGACCACCTCGCGCACCTGGGCGTCATTGAGCACGGTGACGCTGATGATGTCGGCTGCGGCGACGTCGGCGATACTTCCGGCCACACTCGCCCCAGCCTCGGCGAACGGCATCATCACGTCGTCGCGGATATCGAACACCACGAGGCCGCCCGGCCAGCCGGCCAGTCGCATGGCCATCGGCGCACCCATATTGCCGAGGCCGATATAGCCGAGTCTTGGCTCAGTCCCCGAATCAGTCACTGCCGAACTCCTTCTATGACCGGATGATCTGGCCGCCGTCGACGTTGAAGATCTGCCCGGTGATCCACCTGGCCTGATCGGAGAGCAGGAAAAGGCACATACCGACGAGATCCTCGGGCTGGCCCATCCGGCTCAGCGGGATGGCCCTAACGATGTCGGCCACCATCTCCTGCGGGGTGGTGGTGCGGTTGGCCTCGGTGTCGATCGGGCCGGGAGCGATCGCGTTGATGCGGATATTCTGCCCCCCCAACTCACGGGAGAGTTGTTGGGTCAGTCCGTTGATGCCCACCTTGGCCAGGCCGTAGTAGTTGGCGTAAAGCCATGCCGCGGTGGAGGACTGGTTGACGATCGCGCCGCCACCCCGTTTGGCCATCTTGCGGTAGACCGCCCGGGTGCACAGCAGCGCTCCGTCCATATTCACGCTCATGAACTTCTTGTAGTAATCCCAGTCCACGGTGACCAGGAAGTCCAGTTTCATGCCGCCGAAGATCGCGGCGTTGTTGACCAGGTAGTCGATACCGCCGAACTCAGCCAATGTTCGATCCGCCATCGCCCTGGTCGACTCGACATCCGAGACGTCGACCGGTACGGCCAGTGCGGTACCTCCTTCGGCCCGGATCCCGGCGGCAACGCGTTGGGCACCCTCGACGTTGATATCGGCGACCACCACCGCCGCACCTTCGCGGGCCAGTGCTTCTGCGTAGGCCTGGCCGATGCCACCACCGGCACCGGTGATGATGCCGACCTTCTCGTCGAACTGTCCCATCGATTCTCCTCGCATGCCCTGATTAGACCGGCCTGATTAGACCGCTGTGGCAATGACTTTCAGCTCCAGGTACTCCTCGAAACCGGCCACGCCCATTTCCCGGCCGATACCGGACTGCTTGTAACCGCCGAAGGGCACGTCCGCGGAGTACCAGACCCCGCCGTTGACATTGACGGTGCCGACCCGCAGCCGATTGGCGACCGACTGAGCACGCTCGGGATCGGCGCTGAACACCGAGGCGGACAGTCCGTAGGGCGAGTCGTTGGCAATCCGGATCGCGTCCTCGTCGCCATCGTGGGCGATCACCGTCAACACCGGGCCGAAGATCTCCTCACGGGCCACCCGGGCGTCGTTGGTCAGTCCGGCCACCACCGTCGGCTCGATGAAGAAGCCGTGGTCCCGATCGGCGGGCCGGCCGCCGCCGCAGGCGAACGTTCCACCTTCAGCGATCGCCAGGTCCAGGTAGGCCTGAACGCGATCACGCTGGCGCGCCGAAATCACTGGGCCACAGATGGTTCCGGGATCATTCGGATCGCCCGGCTTCATACCCGACATCGTGGCGGCGGCGGCAGCGACCGCATCGTCGTAGCGGGCACGCGGCACCACCAGTCGAGTGGTGATCGCACAACCCTGGCCGGCATGCATGGACGCGGTGAATCCGGCCATCGAGCAGGCGCCGCCGAGGTCGGCATCGTCGAGGACGATGAAGGCCGACTTGCCGCCCAATTCCAGGAACACTTTCTTGATGGTCGCGGCACCAGCAGCCATCACGGCGCGTCCGGTCGCGGTGGACCCGGTGAACGACACCAGATCGACACGGGGATCCGAGGACAACATCGCGCCGACCGCGTGGTCATCGGAGGTCACGATATTGAGCACACCCGCCGGGATATCGGTGTGCTCGGCGATCAGTTCGCCGAGAACCGCTGCGCACCAGGGGGTGTCGGGAGCGGGTTTCAGCACGACCGTATTGCCGGCGGCCAGTGCCGGGCCGATCTTGGCGAGGTTGATCTGATGCGGGAAGTTCCACGGCGTGATGGCACCCACGACGCCGACAGCTTCCCGGACGATGGTGCGCCGGGTGGCGATTCCCATCGGAGCGGCGACACCGAGATCGGTCCGCCAGGAATAGGATTGCGCGGTTTCGGCAGCGAATTCCAGGTCTGCGACCGGACCCTCCAATTGCGCCATCCCGGTGAGCATGCGAGGAGCCCCAACCTCGGCCATGGTGATCTCGCGGAGTTCCTCAATGTGCTCGCGCATGGCGTCGCGCAACTGACGGATGCCGCGCACCCTCAACTCGGTATTCGTCGACCAGTCGGTGCTGTCGAACGCACGACGGGCGGCGTCGATGGCCCGACCCATATCCTCGGTATCAGCGTTGGCCGCGGTTCCGAGCACCTCTTCGGTGGCGGGGTTGATGTTCGGGTAGCGGCCGGCGGCACCGGACTCGAACTTCCCGTCGATGAACAGTTCGCTGGCGCGATCGGCTGCTATCGCCATCCGGGCGCTCCCTTCGGTCCTACCCGCGATCCGCGGTGGCGTCTCCGCCGTGTGGACACCTGTCCGAAATATTGCCTCGAACTTTATCCACGTTCTCGCGGCGGGTGCAAGGTCCACGTCCGGACCAGTGTCGGTGAAGTGCTACTTCACCCTGATCTCTTGCGTCCGGCCGATGCCCGAGATTACGGTGGACATGTGTCCAGCGATGCAGTGGCGACTGCCACGCGTGACGAGCCGACCCGGCGACCTCGACAGGAAGAGACCTTCCGAAAACTCCTCGGGGCTGCGCTGGAGACGCTCCGGGGTTCGTCGTATGCCGACCTGACGGTACGGGGCGTGGCGGCCCGCGCGCAGGTGGCCCCTGCCACGGCGTACACCTACTTCTCGTCAAAAAATCATCTGATCGCCGAGGTCTATCTGGATCTGGTCCGCGAGGTGGGGTACTTCACCGATGTCAACGACACTCGACTCAACCGGGTGCAGCAGGCGTTGCGCAGTCTCGCACTCGTGGTCGCCGACGAACCCGAAGTGGCTGCCGCCTGTACCACCGCCCTGTTGAGCAACGACGCCGCCGTCCGCGCCGTCCGCGACCGCATCGGTGCCCAGATCCATAAGCGGATCAAATCCGCACTGGGGCCCGACGCCGATGCTCGCACGGTGGCCGCACTGGAGATGAGTTACTTCGGCGCCCTGGTGCACGCCGGCAGTGGCGCGTTTACGTATCGACAGATCGCCGACCGACTGGCATACGTCGTCGGTCTGATCCTGACGCCCGGGGCTGACGCATGACCGCCGACACCGTTGGGCTGGTCCTGGACCCCTATGACTACAACTTCCATGAGGATCCCTATCCCTACTACCGGCGGCTTCGCGATGAGGCACCGCTGTACCGCAATGACGAGCTGAACTTCTGGGCTCTCACTCGTCATGCGGACGTACACAGGGGATTTCGCAATAGCGTCGAATTGTCGAACAAACTCGGGGTCTCTCTGGATCCGATCTCGCGAAACCCCGAGGCCTATCGCACCATGTCGTTTCTGGCGATGGATGACCCCGCTCATCTGCGCCTGCGCACCCTGGTGTCGAAGGGCTTCACCCCCCGCCGGATCCGCGAACTCGAAGCCAGGGTGATCGAACTGGCTAAAGAGCACCTCGACACCGCTTTGCAGTCCGAGAGTTTTGATTACATCTCGGAGTTCGCGGGCAAGCTTCCGATGGACGTGATCTCCGAATTGATGGGTGTACCCGTCGAGGACCGGGCCCGCCTGCGCGCGCTCGCCGATGAGGTCATGCATCGGGACGACGGTGTGGCCGACGTGCCGATGGCCGCCATCGAGGCCTCGATGGAACTGCTGGTCTACTACGCCGACATGGTCGCGCAGCGACGAAAGAGGGCGACGGATGATCTCACCAGTGCCCTTCTGGAGGCCGAGATCGACGGCGACCGCCTCGGCGACGACGAGATCATGGCGTTTCTGTTCCTGATGGTGGTGGCGGGAAACGAGACCACGACGAAACTGCTTGGCAATGCCGCGTTTTGGGGTGCGAGGAACCCTGATCAATTGACCGGCGTGCACGCTGACCACGCACGGATTCCGCTGTGGGTCGAAGAGACGCTGCGCTACGACACCTCAAGCCAGATCCTGGCCCGCACCGTCGTCGAGGATATCGAGTTCTACGGCACCACCCTTCATGACGGCGACACCCTGCTGCTGGTGCCCGGTTCGGCACACCGCGACGAGCGGGTGTTCGACGATCCCGACGAGTTCCGGATCGGCCGCGATATCGGCTCCAAGCTATTGAGCTTCGGCAGCGGCGCGCACTTCTGCCTGGGTGCGCATCTGGCCCGGATGGAGGCCCGCGTCGCACTGACCGAATTGTTCGAACGCATCAGCGGTTACGAGGTCGACGAAGCCAATGCGGTTCGGGTGCACTCCAGCAATGTGCGCGGGTTCGCCAACCTGCCGATCACCGTGAACAAGATCTGATGGCACGGTTCGAACCACACCCGCAGCGACGGCCCGCGATCATCGCCGGCGCCTCGTCGGGCATCGGCGCCGCAACAGCCACCGA
>JBAXIR010000040.1:0-17020 GCA_037138275.1 Mycobacteriaceae bacterium
CAGTTGGCGTTGATCCTCAACCCCGACGGGGTGTTCAGCGATGCCGACCGCGCGGCGCGCCGCGGATTTACCTGGGGACCCCAACACCCCAACGGCATGAGCCAGGGCCGGCTATGGGCCACCCCCGCCCTGCGTGCCGAGATTGATGCCCTATTCGCCAAATTCGCCGCACCCGGGCGCTGCAACCCCGCCGACCAAACACCGTTGATTGAGGGCGACCCCACTCAAGCCCGCATCGACGGCGATCATCGCAGCCACGCCCAACGCCAACACGACGCGCTGTCCGCGATCATGCGCAGCCTGCTCGGCAATCCCAAACTCGGCCAGCACAACGGACTGCCCGTTACCGTCATCGTGTCGACCACACTGCAGGATCTCCAGGACCAAACCGGAGTCGGCACTACCGGCGGCGGAACTCTGCTGCCGATGAGTGATTTGATCCGGATGGCCTCACACAGCTACCACTACCTGACCATCTTCGACAAAGCCACCGGCCGAGCACTATGGCTGGGCCGAACTAAACGCATCGCCAGCGCCGACCAGAGAATCGTTCTACACAACAAAGACCGCGGCTGCACCTTTCCCAACTGCACCGTGCCCGGCTACGGCTCCCAAGTCCACCACGCCACCCTGGACTGGGCTGACGGCGGCACCACTGACATCGATGACCTCGATTTCGGCTGCGGACCACACAACCGACTCGTCACAAAAGGCGGCTGGCGCACCCGAAAACTGCCCGATGGCACGTGCGAATGGATAGCACCGCCCCACCTTCCCGTCAAAGGCGGAATCAACAACCACCACCACCCCGACCGATTGCTCAGAAAACTACGTAAACGAGGTGCCGGCTAGTCGAGGCAGTGCGGCCCGGACGGTTATTCCGGCTTGTGCATCGAGGAGCGGATCTCCTCGAGTTTCTCGGCAGCGGCCTTCTGTCGTGCATCGTACTGATCGGCTGCGTTACGAACCTCGGGAGTTTCTTCAGCGAGTTCGGTTGCGCCCAAGGCTGTTCCGTACCGGGTTTCGATTTTTTCCCGCACACCATCCAGTGTCGGCACCCCGGCGTCGGTGTATCCGGTGTCGAGAATTGGGGCGGGAACAGGCGGCAGCGGGGACGCCACGGTGGCGGTTGCGGGTACCGGCGGAGTCGCGGGCTCTGGAGCGTCCTGCTCGGGCGTTTCGGCCATGAGCGTCACCGTACTCCCGTGGGCTGGCGCGCCGCCCCGCCATCGGCGGCAATGCTGACCCCGTCGGGTTGCGTCGAGGTGCCCGGCAGCGCGACCTCGGGAACATCGGGGGTGTCGATTTGGTAGGCCAGCCACGGCAGCGAGGCCGCGAGCACCTGCGCCGCAAAGGGCCAGTCATGCTTTCCTGCCTGCGGAACCACGGAGCATTCGATGCCGTAGGCGTCGCCCAGCCCGCACAGCGCACGTGCGGCCTCGGTCGGTGTGCTCGCCGTAACGGAATCGGGCGGCTCGGGTAACACCGAACCCGGGATCGGAGCGCCGACGGCGCCCGCCGGGGCGGACACCGCGAACCATCCCGCGACAGCGCGATAGTTCCCGTGCTCGGTGATCAGAGTGGCCGGATCCCACTCTGCATATGCGGCAGCGTCACCGCCGAAGAGACGCTCGATGGTCTGCGCCTTGGTGCCGGTGTTGGGTGCGATGTCGCCGTCGATATTGACGAACGTGCTGAACAACTCTGGATATTTGACCGTCAGGTTGACCGCACACGTTCCCCCGGTGGACCAGCCCACGACGCCCCAGTTTGCCGGATCGTCGCTCACCCCGAAATTGTCGACCATGTACGGCACGACGTCTTCGGTGAGATGGTCCGCGGCATTACCCCGCGTGCCGTTCACGCAACCGGTGTCGTTGTTGAACGAACCAATTGAGTCGACGAAGACGAACACGGGCGCATTGCCACCGTGCTTGGCGGCGAATGCGTCGATGGCCGCGATGGCGTTGCCGGCGCGTAACCAGTCCGCGGCGGTGTTGAACTGCCCGCCGATCATCATGACGGTCGGCAGTGCGGGCGGCGGGTCGCTGGCGAAGTAGGCCGGCGGCAGGTACACGAACTCGGCGCGGTGGGCGAACCCCGAGGCATCAGCCGAGATCGTGACCGGCAGTACCTTGCCCTTGGCCGGGACGGTGTTGGTGGCAAGCATCTTGGCGACGGTGGCCTGGTCGGTCTGACCGGGCAGTGGCCCTCCGGTCAACTGACCCCAGGCCGTCGCAAAAGTGGGGAAGTAGCCCACCCACAGGTTCAGCATGAGCGCCGCGCACAGCATGGTCAGCGGCACCGTCAGCAGCGACGCCCCGCGGCGGCGCCAGTCGGCCGACCGCCACCCCAGCGCCGCCACACCGACCGCGAGTCCAGTCAGTCCAAGCCAGAGCCACAGACCGCGGGGAGCAGGATCGCCGGCGAGCCCGTTGGTGGAGATATTCCAGTGCGTGCCCCACGCCAGCGCGACGCCGACCAGCGCAGACACGGGCAGCCACACCAGCCGCCATCGGCGGGTCCGCCACCCGATCGCGAATACGAGCAACGCCACCGTGACGGCTTGAATTGCGAGGGGAGCCCAGCCCTGCATCAACGAGATGTGCTGGTCCACCTGACCAGGCTAGCGCGGCTTTGCCAGCGGGAACGGTAGCGTCTCTCGAATACTTCGGCCGGTGATGAGCATGACCACGCGGTCTACCCCCACCCCGAGACCCCCGGTCGGGGGCATGGCGTACTCCATGGCCTGCAGAAAGTCTTCGTCGAGTTCCATCGCCTCGGGGTCTCCGCCGGCCGCCAACAGGGACTGTTGTTGCAGGCGGCGTCGTTGCTCTACAGGGTCGGTCAGCTCGCTGTAGGCGGTGCCCAACTCCACGCCCCAGGCCACCAGGTCCCAGCGTTCAGCCACACCGGGCCTGGTGCGGTGCGGGCGGGTCAGTGGCGACACCGAGGTGGGGAAGTCGGTATAGAACGTCGGTGCCTCGGTGTCACCCTCGACGAGGTGTTCATACATCTCCAGCACCAGAGCGCCGGCATCCCAGTGGCTCAAATAGGGGATACCTGCGCTGTCACAGAGCCGACGCAGTGTTCCCGGTTCGGTATCGGCATCGACGTGCTCGCCGATCGCCTCCGACACCGCGGCGTGGACGGTCTTCGTCGCCCAGTGTCCGGAGATGTCGACCGGCACCAGTGCGCCCGAGTCATCGGCTGCGGGCCGCATCACCACCTGCGAGCCGTTGGCCGCCGCCGCCGCGTTCTGAATGAGTTCCCGGCAGCCGTCGATCCACGTGAGGTAATCGGCGTGCGCCTGGTAGGCCTCCAACAGGGTGAACTCAGGGTTGTGGCTGAAGTCCACGCCCTCATTGCGGAACGCGCGACCGAGCTCGAAGACGCGTTCCACTCCACCCACGCACAAGCGTTTGAGATAGAGCTCGGGCGCGATCCGCAGGTACAGATCGAGGTCGTAGGCGTTGATGTGGGTCCGGAACGGCCGGGCGTTGGCACCGCCGTGGATCTGCTGCAGGATCGGCGTCTCGACCTCAAGAAAACCCTTGGCGAACAACGTCTCCCGGATCGAGTGCAGGATTTCGCTGCGGGCCCGGATGAGATCCCGGGCCACCGGGTTGATAGCCAGGTCGATGTAGCGTGCCCGCACCCGCGCCTCCGGGTCGGTCAGGCCCTTCCATTTGTCGGGCAGGGGTCGCAGACACTTGCCCAGCATTCGCCACTGGCGCACCAGCACCGAGCGGGTGCCGTTGCGGCTGTAACCCATGGTGCCGGTTGCCTCGATCAGGTCACCGAGGTCGACGCCGGCGAAATCTGCTGTGCCCGAATCGATTTCCGAGCGCTCCAGCACCAGTTGCGCGTCGCCGGACCAGTCCCGCAATTGGGCGAACGTCACCCCGCCGTAGTCCCGGGTCCGCAGCACCCGCCCAGCCACCGTGACCGAGGCGCCGTCGTCGGCGGCGATCGCCGCGGAAATGGTGTGACTCGGTGGCTGGCCTACCGGATACGCGTCGATGCCCCTGTCCTGCAAGGCTTTCAGCTTCGCCAGCCGAACCCGCACCTGTTCGGGCAGTCGGTGTTCATCGCGGGCCGCGTCGGTGTCGGTCAGGGCGACGGACGGCGCACTGCCGTCGGCGTTCAGTCCCGCGGTGGCGGCAATGTCACGTGGCACCTTGGAGTACTGGCCGGTGTGCTGCCTAGCCCGTCGGCTGAACGGCAGTACCAGGAAACCCTCGGCGATCACCGAGGCGACGCCGACCCGCGGGATCAGTCGGGTGTCCTCATAGCAGGCGTACCGCGGTATCCATTGCGGCTGATACTTCATATTGGACCGGTAGAGCGTCTCCAGTTGCCACCAGCGCGAGAAGAACACCAGCAGGGCCCGCCACAGCCTCGCCACCGGGCCCGCACCCAATTGGGCGCCCTGTTCGAATGCCGACCGGAACATGGCAAAATTCAGCGAAACACGATTAACGCCAACGGTTTCGGCCTGCTGTAGCAACTCGGTGACCATTAACTCGATGGTCCCGTTGGGTGACTGCGGTGAACGTCGCATCACATCCAGTGACAGCCCGTTACTGCCCCACGGCACCAGCGAGAGCATCGCGACGACGGTGGCGTCACCTGCCGCTTGGTCATCCTGCACGGCCTCCCCGGTTTTTTGGTCAGCCTGCACGGCCTCCACCAACAGACAGTCGCCGTCGGCCCGGTCGCCCAACCTGCCCAGTGCCATCGAGAAGCCGCGCTCGGTCTCGGTGTCGCGCCAGGCGTCGGCGCGTGTGATGACGTCGGCCATCTCGGTCTCGGACAGATCCCGGTGCCGGCGCATGCGGACGGTCAGGCCTGCGCGCTTGGCCCGGGTCACGGCCTGGCGTACCGCTTTCATATCCGGCCCGGACAACCGGAACTGATCCGGATACAGGATCGCTTCGTCGCCGAGTTGCAGTGCCGTGAGGCCTGCCTCGCGGAATGACTGGGCGGCAGTCGAACTCGCGCCCATCACGCCCGGCGCCCAGCCGTAATCCCGGCATAATTGCAGCCACGCCGCGATCGCCTGCGGCCAGGCGCGCGGATCGCCCACCGGGTCGCCACTGGCCAGGCAGACACCGACCTCGACGCGATAGGTGATCGCGGCCCGCCCGTTGGACGCGAAGATCACCGACTTGTCCCGACGCGTCGCGAAGTACCCCAGGGAGTCGTTCTTGCCGTAGACCTCCAGCAGTCCGCGGATCGCGGACTCGTCCTCACCGGTCAGGGCGTTCTCGGCGCGCTGGGACTGGAACAGCACCACCGCGGCGGCAATCAGTGCCAGCGCACCGAACAGGCCGAACAGCGCGTTGAGGAATCCGTGCGGTTTTCCGGCGAACAGATCGGGCGTGGCGACGACGAACCCGCTGACCCGGTTGACCGCGTAGGCCAGCCGGTAGTCGGGTTGCAGCGAACCAGGGAAAAGTTCTAGCAGGCCCCAGGCCAGCGCGATGCCCAACAGGTTTCCGGCGACCAGCACCGCGGCGGCCTTGTACAGCGCTCCGCGACGCACCTTGGCCGAGAACTCGTGGTACGCCAGCACCAGCACCGCGATGACGGCGATATGAAATGTCAGGCCCAGGAATTCGCCGATGTCCTCGTAACGGCTGCCGTCAGTCTTGATCAGCGACCCGATGTCGAAGCCGACGGTGATCACCAGGATGACCACCAGCACCCACCAGGCGATCCGCTTCTGCGCGGCCAGCGCCCCGGCCATGATGGCAAGTGCGAATGCCCAGGCGAAGCTGGTGTCGGGGAAGTTGAACAGGTAGGTGTCGACGAACTCCCGGGGAACCTTGGTCAGGTGCCGGATCGTCGGCGAGATACTCGACAGCAGCGAGGCGAACGCGATGACGCCCAGAATCCAGCCCGCCGCCGCGGGCACCCAGTGCAACCCGGACCGCGTCCGGCGCATCGTGACCGTCATAGACCGCCAGGATATTCGCTGATCACCTTCGCTGTGACGGCGCGCCTCAGTGCAGTGGCCCGGTGTACTTCTCGCCCGGGCCGAAACCGGGTTCGTCGGGCGCCGCGCTGGCCTCCCGGAACGCCAGTTGCAGACTTTGCAGGCCGTCCCGAAGGGGTTTCGCGTGCGGCCCGAGGTACTCCATCGCGGCCGTTACCAGTCCGGCCAGCGCGGTGATCAGCCGTCGCGCCTCATCGAGGTCGCGATATTCGCTGGTCTCGGGATCGGCCGACGACAGCCCGATCTTCTCGGCCGCCGAACTCATCAGCATGACCGCGGCACGGCTGATCACCTCGATCGCGGGTACCTCAGCCAGATCGCGGATGTCGGGGTTATCCATCATGGCTGTTAGACTTCCACGGACGACCGTCCCGGCGTATGCCAGGACAGCAAGTGGAGTCCCACTCCCACCGCCGGCCGCGGATCACGATCCGAAGGTTGAGCGGTCCGGTCTCGGATACCCCAGGGTATCCGTACTGCGCATGGCGCAGGCGGCTGATGCCGTGATCGGTCGGCTTGGGCCCTGCTTTATGCAGGGCCTTTTTGTTCGGTTGGCACGTTGCGACCGGACAGAATGCTGGTGGCGTGTCCTGCGAGCTGTTCCGGATTCCCATGGATGGTCTGTCCAACAGACCGAACCAGGGAGGCCCCATCAGCACTGAGACCCGCGTCAACGAGCGCATCCGCGTACCTGAAGTCCGCTTGATCGGACCCGCTGGGGAGCAGGTGGGCATCGTGCGCATCGAAGACGCTCTCCGCGTGGCAGCGGATGCTGATCTCGACCTCGTCGAAGTAGCCCCGGAGGCCAAACCTCCGGTGTGCAAGATCATGGATTACGGCAAGTTCAAGTACGAGACGGCACAGAAACTGCGCGAGTCTCGCAAAAACCAGCAGCAGACCGTCGTCAAGGAGCAGAAACTCCGTCCCAAGATCGACCCGCACGATTACGAGACCAAGAAGGGTCACGTCATCCGCTTCCTGGAAGCCGGGTCAAAGGTCAAGGTGACGATCATGTTCCGCGGTCGCGAGCAGTCCCGGCCCGAATTGGGCTACCGACTGCTGCAGCGACTGGGCGCCGATGTCGCCGACCACGGCTTCATCGAGACCTCGGCCAAGCAGGACGGCCGCAATATGACGATGGTGCTGGCACCGCACCGCGGCGCGAAGACTCGAGCCAAGGCGGCAACGCAGGTCGTCGGAGCGCCGGCGGCCGAACCCGCCGAGGATGTCGTCACCGACGAGAGCACCACCGACGAGAGCACCCCCGAGCAGACCAGCACCGAGCAGACCACCGCTTAGTCACCACCGAGAGAAGAGAACTGAGGAAAGATGCCCAAGGCCAAGACCCACAGCGGGGCAGGCAAGCGGTTCCGCAAGACCGGAACCGGCAAGATCGTGCGGCAGAAGGCGGGCCGTCGCCACCTTCTCGAGCACAAGGCGTCCAAGCGGACCCGCCGCCTCGACGGTCGCACCACCGTCGCGGCCAATGACACCAAGCGCGTCAAGAAGTTGCTCAACGGCTGACGCCGCACCCCCTAACTTTTCGAGAACTTGTCGAACGAGCGAGAAGAGGAACACCCATGGCACGCGTCAAGCGCGCAGTCAATGCCCATAAGAAGCGGCGGACCCTGCTCAAGGCGTCCAAGGGCTACCGCGGCCAGCGGTCCCGGCTTTACCGCAAAGCCAAAGAGCAGCAACTGCATTCGTTGAACTACGCCTACCGCGACCGGCGTGCCCGCAAGGGTGATTTCCGCAAGTTGTGGATCACCCGGATCAACGCGGCGGCCCGCGCCAACGACATCACCTACAACCGGCTGATCCAGGGTCTCAAGGCCGCCGGTGTGGAGGTCGACCGCAAGAACCTCTCCGAGATCGCGATCAGTGATCCGGCCGCGTTCACCGCACTGGTCGATATCGCGAAAGCTGCACTGCCGCAGGACGTCAATGCGCCGTCCGGTGAGGCTGCCTGACGGGGACGGATGGTTCCGGCCCCATGGGCACGTCGGACATCCTGACGCCGAAATCCGCCCGGGTGGTGGCTGCGGTCAAACTTCAGCGCCACACCGGGCGGGTTCGCGTGGGCCGATTCCTGGCCGAAGGGCCTAATCTCGTCGAGGCCGCCGCCGCGTGTGGGGTGGTGGAGGAGGTCTTCGCCACTCCGGCAGCAGTTGACCGTCATCCTGATCTTCTGCGCGATTTGGCGGTGACACTGGTGACGGAACCGGCTGCGAAAGCGTTGTCCGACACCGTCACTCCGTCGGGGCTCGTCGCAGTGTGTCGAATTCCAGAACCCCGGCTCAATGAGGTTCTCGGCGACAAGCCCACCCTGATCGCCGTCGCGGTGGATCTCTCCGAACCCGGCAACGCCGGAACGCTGATCCGGATCGCGCACGCGATGGGCGCGGCAGCGGTGGTCTTCGCCGGCAACAGCGTGGACCCATACAACGGAAAGTGCCTGCGGTCCTCGGCGGGCAGCATCTTCGCGGTCCCGGTCATCTCCGAAACAGATACCGCCGGACTGCTGTCACAGTTGCGGTCGGCGGGTCTGCGGATCGTGGCGACCACACTGGACGGTGATACGAGTCTTGATAACGCCGATATGTTGGCGGCGCCGACCGCATGGGTGTTCGGCCCGGAGTCCCAGGGACTGCCCGAGGCGGTCACCGCACTGGCCGATCATCGCGTGCTGATCCCGATGTCGGCCGGTGCCGAGAGCCTGAACGTGGCTGCGGCCGCGGCGATCTGTCTGTATCAGAGCGCCCGCGTCCAGCGGCAGAGCCTAGGCTGATCGCTGTGGAAGTCGAGTCGGTCGAGGAGTCTGGCGCCGAGTCGGGCGCCCCCGCGCAGGGCATCTCCGGCTGGCTGCGCAATACCAATCGCAACCCCGAGATCATCGCGGCTATCCGCCGCGCCCGGCGCCTGCTTCCCGGCGATCCCGACTTCGGTGATCCGCTTTCGGCGGCCGGGGATAGTGGCGCACAGGCGGCCGCGCGGGCTGCCGATCGGCTGATGCCGGAGCGCGAAGTCGCTACCCGGGAGGTGAGCCTGGCCACGCTGCAACTGTGGCAGGCCATCACCGAGCGGGTATCGGGTCGTCCGGCCAACGCCGAGGTGACGTTGTTATTCACCGACCTGGTCAGTTTCTCGGAATGGTCGCTGCAGGCCGGCGATGATGCCGCGCTGCGCCTACTGCGCCAGGTGGCCCAAGCCGCCGAGCCACCTGTGCTGGATGCCGGCGGCCAGATCGTCAAACGCATGGGCGACGGCATGATGGCTGCCTTCGCTGAGCCGGTCACCGCGGTTCGTGCCGCAGTGGAGGCGTTGGAAGCAGTGAAAACTGTTGAGGTGGAGGGCTATACGCCACGCATGCGAGCGGGCATCCACACCGGCCGACCGCAGCGCATCGGTGCGGACTGGCTGGGCGTGGACGTCAACATCGCGGCCCGGGTGATGGAGCGCGCCACCCGCGGTGGGCTCATCATCTCGGGGCCCACGCTGGATCGGATCTCTGCCGAGGATCTGGAGTCGCTCGGCGTGAGTGTTACGCGGGTGCGTCGCCAGGTGTTCGCGCCACGTCAGCAGGGCGTGCCGGCGGACCTGGTGATGTACCGGGTCAAGGCGCAGCGCGATGCGTCGAGCGAGGATGAGCCGGAAGGCGCATGATCACCGCAATCCTGTCCCGGTTGGGGCGGTTGAAGGTGACATTCGCATTCGGCGCAGCACTGGCCGCGGTGGCCTTCGCGCTACTGCATTTCGGGTCGAAGGTCGAGGCGCACGTCATCCGGAACGCCAGCACCAATCTGCATAACCTCGGCCAGGGCCGGATCGGCACGCTGATCAGCAGTGCCTTCGTCAACCCGGTGGACTCCATCCAAATCTGGCTTCCCGGTGTGGTGGCAGTGCTCGCACTGGGCGAATTGCTGTGGCACAGCAGGCGGCTACTGGTCGCCTTCGCAGTCGGGCATATTGGCGCGACCCTTCTGGTCGCGGGCGGCCTGGCGGCGGCAGTGAGTATCGGGTTGCAATCTCGATCGATCGCTGACGTCGCCGACGTGGGTATGAGTTACGGCTCGGTGGCGGTGTTGGGCACTTTCACCGCGGCGATACCGCAACGCTGGCGCGCGGCGTGGATCGGATGGTGGTTGGCGGTCGCGTGTGGCTCGGCGGTAGTCAGCGGTGGCGATTTCACGGCTGTCGGGCACGCGGTCGCACTGCTGCTCGGCATGGCGCTCGGCACGCGATTCCGCGGATCTGCGCACTGGACCATTCCGCGCTACGCCTTGCTAGCCGTGGCGTCAGCCTTCTGCTATCTGTTGATCGCCTATGACGAGGTGCCTCAGACCATCGTCCTCGGAGTGGCGGGTGCCGCACTTGCACAGGTGGTTTGGGCACTACGACGGGCTTGGAAGTCACCTCAGACGAACTCCTCGGCGCTGGCCTCGATCCAATCCGACAGCCAGGCCTCCGGTGGATCATCGAGCAGTTCGCCGGGCATCAGCCACTCATAAATCTCGGCGTAGGTTCCGGTGCGGTAGGAGTCGATGCGTCGGTTCAACATCGACGGCTCCAATTCGGCGAAGCTGTCCAGTCCCATCGATGCCACCATCTGGGCGGCGCTGGCGACCGTCAACTGCTGGAAATTGGCCGCTCGGTCGATCTTGTCCGGTACGTACAGTGCGCGGGCCAGGCCGGCGTCCTGGGTGGCGACCCCGGTGGGGCAGTGGTTGGTGTGGCATTTCATCGCCTGGATGCAGCCGACCGCGAACATCATCGCGCGGGCCGCCAGGGTGAAGTCCGCACCCTGGATGATGCGGCGGACGATATCGAAGCCGGTGGTCACCTTGCCGGATGCGCCAATCTTGACGTGCTCGCGGAGGCCGGTGCCGACCAGACAGTTCTGCACCAGCATCAGGCCCTCGGTCAGCGGCATTCCCACGTGATCCTCGAACTCCTGCGGAGCCGCACCGGTGCCGCCCTCGGCACCGTCGACGATGATGAAATCGGGTGTGATGCCGGTTCGGATCATCGCCTTGCACATCGACAGGAACTCAGTGCGGGATCCGATGCACAGCTTGAAGCCGACCGGTTTGCCGCCGGACAGGCTGCGCAGCGTCGCGATGAAGTGAACCAGCTCCAGTGGTGTCGTGAACGCGGTGTGCGCCGGCGGGGACACCACTGTCTGGCCGACGGGCACGCCCCGGGTCTCGGCGATCTCGGGCGTCACCTTGGGTCCCGGCAGCACGCCACCGAGGCCGGGTTTGGCACCCTGGGACAGTTTGATCGAAATCGCTTTGACGGTAGGAAGATTGGCCTTCTCCCGGAATTTCTCGGCGTCGAAGTGGCCGTCGGCGGTGCGACAGCCGAAGTAGCCCGAACCGATCTCCCAGATCAGGTCACCGCCGTGCTTGAGGTGATACGGGCTGATCGCGCCTTCGCCGGTATCGTGGGCGAACCCACCCTTCGCCGCTCCGCCGTTGAGCGCTTCGATCGCGTTACCCGACAGTGCACCGAAACTCATCGCCGAGACATTGAGCAGCGCGATGTCATAGGGCTGGGTGCAGTCCGGTCCGCCCAGTCGCACCGTGGGCTTCAGGTTGGTGGCCATCCTGGCCCGCAGTGAATGCCGGAGGAACTCGTTGCCGACGGCATTGAGATTATGTTCGGTGCCGAATGGTTCGTCGCCCTTCATCCCCTTTGCCCGCCGGTATACCGCGTCGCGACTCTCCCGATTGAACGGTGCGCCATCGGTGTTGGACTCGATGAAATACTGGTAGATCTCCGGTCGGATCAACTCCGCCACGAACCGGGCGTGGCCCAGAATCGGATAGGCCCGAAGGATCGAGTGCCGGGTCTGCAGCAGGTCCCAGGTGCCCAGGGCCGCCAGTGCGCCAAGCACCGCCGCCAGGATCCACCAGCCCACGCCGATCTTGAGAGCCATCATCGCAACGGCGATCGCGGCTGCCCACACCGCGCCGACGCTGAGCACTCTGATCATCCGACCTCCTCCGGCCGCGCGAAATGCCCGCCGAGGCGCCATTGTGGCATCACCTATGATCTCCACGTCGGCACTTCCGTCACACCCGGGCCGCGAAATCCAGGCCAGCTAAGGAGAATCTCGCCCCGTGGGTGAGCAACCCGTCGAAGGTTCCCAAGACCCGGTGTCGCAGGACGCGCTGGCTGTCGCCGTCGGTGCAGCCCGCGACGCATTCCAGGCGGCAGGCGACCTCGATGCGTTGGCTCGCGCCAAGACCGAGCACCTCGGCGACCGCGCGCCGCTGGCCCTGGCCCGGCAGGCTTTGGCCGCGTTGGCCAAAGACGACCGCGCCGACGCCGGCAAGCGGGTCAACCTCGCCCGTGCCGAGACGCAAGCGCTGTTCGACGAGCGACTGGCTGTCTTGCGCGCCCGGCGCGACGAGGAAGTTCTGGTCGCCGAAGCCATTGACGTCACGCTGCCGTCGACCCGGCACGCGCTCGGCGCGCGGCACCCGATCACGATCCTGGCCGAGAACATTGCCGACACCTTTGTAGCGATGGGCTGGGAGTTGACCGAAGGCCCCGAGGTGGAATGCGAGCAGTTCAACTTTGACGCACTGAACTTCCCGCCCGACCACCCGGCGCGCAGTGAGTCCGACACCTTCTATATCGCCCCGGAGGGCTCCCGTCAGCTGCTGCGCACCCACACCTCGCCGGTGCAGGTGCGCACCCTGCTGGCCCGCGAGTTGCCGGTGTACATCATCTCGATCGGCCGCACCTTCCGCACTGACGAACTCGACTCCACCCACACCCCGGTGTTCCATCAGGTGGAGGGACTCGCGGTGGACCGCGGGCTGACGATGGCGAATCTGCGCGGCACGCTCGACGCGTTCGCGCGTTCGCAGTTCGGGCCCCAGGCGCGCACCCGGATGCGGCCGCACTTCTTTCCGTTCACCGAGCCCTCGGCCGAAGTGGACGTGTTCTTCCCCGGCAAGAAGGGCGGGCCCGGCTGGGTGGAGTGGGGCGGCTGCGGCATGGTCAATCCCAACGTGTTGCGCGCCGCCGGAATCGACCCGGAGATCTACTCCGGCTTCGCCTTCGGCTGTGGTCTGGAACGCACCCTGCAATTCCGCAACGGCATCCCCGATATGCGCGACATCGTCGAAGGCGACGTGCGGTTCTCGTTGCCGTTCGGGGCAGGCGTCTGATGCGGCTTCCCTACAGCTGGCTGCGCGATGTCGTACGGGCCGGAGCACCCGGATGGGACGTCTCGCCTGCAGATCTGGAACAGGCGTTGATCCGGGTCGGGCACGAGGTTGAGGATGTGATCACCCTCGGCCCGGTCAGCGGACCATTGAAGATCGGTCGGGTCGCGACGATTGAGGAGTTGACCGAATTCAAGAAACCCATCCGGGCATGCACGGTAGACGTGGGTGCATCGGATCTGCAGGAGATCGTCTGCGGTGCAACAAACTTCGCCGTCGGTGACCTGGTGGCAGTGGCACTACCCGGCGCCACGCTGCCGGGTGACTTCCAGATCGCCACCCGCACGACCTATGGCCGGACCTCCGACGGGATGATCTGCTCGGCGGCCGAACTCGGCATGGGGACGGACCATTCCGGCATCCTCGTGTTGCCGCCCGGGACCGCCGAACCCGGTGACGATGCGATCGCCGTGCTGGGTCTCGACGATGTGGTGTTTGATCTGGCCATCACACCCGACCGCGGCTATGGCCTCTCGGTGCGCGGCATCGCTCGTGAGATTGCCTGCGCCTACGACCTGGAATTCGTTGACCCCGCCTTCGACTCTGCGATCGTGCCGGCGCTGCCCGCCGAGGGTGACGCACTACCGGTGACGATCGAGCCCGGCACCGGGGTCAGCCGATTCGCACTGCGCGCGGTCACCGGCATCGATCCGTCAGCGGTGTCACCGTGGTGGCTACGTCGGCGGCTCATGCTCAGTGGCATCCGGCCGATCTCGCCGGCCGTCGACGTGACCAACTACGTCATGCTTGAACTCGGTCACCCGATGCACGCCCACGACCGCAGTCGGATCCACGGCGACTTCGCGGTGCGGTTCGCCAAGCCGGGGGAGCGGGTGGTCACCCTCGACGGCATCGACCGCACACTGGAACCCGGCGACGTGCTGATCGTCGACGATGTGGCTGTCGCCGCGATCGGCGGCGTGATGGGCGCGGGCAGCACCGAGATCGACGCGAACACCACTGACGTATTGCTCGAAGCCGCGGTCTGGGATCCGGCCGCGGTATCGCGCACCGTCCGTCGGCTGCATCTGGTCAGTGAGGCCGGCCGCCGCTATGAACGCTGGGTGGACCCCGCCATTTCGGTTGCGGCTATCGACCGCGCCTCGACTCTGCTGGCCGAAATCGCCGATGGCACAGCGGGTTCCGCGCTCACCGACTGGCGCGGTGACCCGCCGCGAGAGGATTTCTCGCCGCCGCCGGTGCGGATGCCCGTCGACCTTCCCGACCGGATGGCCGGTGTGGTGTACCCGGATGGCGCCACGGTGCGCCGGCTCACCCAGATCGGTGCCCGGGTGGCCTCCGACCCGGGTTCGGACGTGCTGACCGTGACCCCGCCGAGTTGGCGCCCCGATATCGTCGCCCCCGCCGACCTGGTCGAGGAGGTGCTGCGACTGGAGGGCCTCGACGCTATTCCCTCGGTGCTGCCGCCTGCGCCCGCGGGCCGCGGCCTGACACCGGGCCAGCAGCGCCGCCGTGCGATCGGTAAATCGTTGGCGCTGTCGGGGTTCGTTGAGGTGTTGCCCACGCCGTTCCTGCCCGCCGGGGTATTCGACCAGTGGGGTCTGGACGGCGACGACCCGCGTCGCAGCACCACGTCCGTGCTCAATCCACTGGAGGCCGACCGACCGCACCTGGCGACCACACTGCTGCCGGCACTCTTGGAAGCGTTGTCCCGCAACGTATCCCGGGGATTTTGCGATGTGGCGCTGTTCTCGATTGCCCAGGTGGCGCAGCCGACCACGCAGACCCGGACCATCGGATTGATCCCCACCGATCGCCGGCCCACCGATGCCGAGATCGCTCTGCTGGACGAGGCCCTGCCGGACCAGCCGGTGCATATCGGCGTTGTGCTGGCCGGATTGCGCGAGCCCCGCGGACCGTGGGGTCCCGGCCGTCCCGTCGAGGCGGCCGATGCATTCGAGGCTGTGCGGGTGATCGCCCGTGCCGCCGGTGTGGAGGTTGAACTGCGGCCGACGCACCACCTGCCGTGGCATCCGGGCCGGTGCGCCGAGGTCGTCGTCGACGATCAGGTGGTCGGCCATGCCGGGCAACTGCACCCCGCGGTGGTGGAGCGGTCCGGGCTGCCCAGCGGCACGTGCGCGGTGGAACTCGATATCGACGCGATCCCTTTCAGTGCCGGACTGCCGTCGCCGCGGGTGTCACCGTTCCCGGCGGTCTTCCAGGACGTCAGCCTCGTCGTCGACGCGGAGGTGGCTGCCCAGGGCGTCATCGACGCGGTGCGCACCGGGGCGGGCGATCTGCTCGAGGACATCGCCCTGTTCGACGTCTATACCGGACCGCAGATCGGCGAGGGCCGCAAATCCCTGACCCTGGCCCTGCGGTTCCGGGCCGCCGACCGCACCCTGACCGAGGACGAGGCCAGTGCCGCACGTGATGCCGGCGTGGCCGCGGCCGGCGAGCGGTTCGGGGCAGCCCTGCGGGGGTAGGCCCGGGCATGAATTTGCACCACGGTGCATAACAATGCACAATAAACCGATGACTTCGGTGGCGATTGCCGGTGCCAGTGGGTATGCCGGCGGGGAGATCCTGCGCCTGCTGCTCGGCCACCCCGGATACGCGGGCGGCCGGATGAGCATCGGCGCGCTGACGGCCGCGGCCAGTGCGGGGACGACGCTGACCGAGCACCACCCGCATCTGCTGCCCCTGGCCCAGCGGGTACTCGAGCCCACCGAGGTGGAGATATTGGCCGGGCACGATGTGGTGTTCCTGGCCCTGCCGCATGGCCACTCCGCCGCCCTGGCGGAACAACTCGACCCCGACACCGTCGTCATCGATTGCGGTGCCGATTTCAGGCTCACCGATGCCGGTGACTGGGAGCGCTTCTACGGCACGCCGTACGCCGGCCACTGGCCGTACGGCCTGCCCGAACTCCCCGGTTGTCGGGACCGCCTTCGTGGCGCCACCCGGATCGCGGTGCCGGGCTGCTATCCGACCGCGGCACTGCTTGCACTGTTTCCCGCCGTAGCGGCCGGTCTCGTCGAGGCGGACGTCACCGTGGTCGCGGTCAGCGGCACCTCGGGAGCGGGCCGGGCCGCCAAGGTCGACCTGCTCGCCTCGGAGGTGATCGGATCGGCGCGCGCCTACAACATCGCCGGTGTACACCGGCACACCCCGGAAATCGCTCAGGGACTTCGAGGCGTCACCGACCGCGATGTCAGCGTCTCGTTCACCCCGGTGCTGATCCCGACGGCGCGGGGGATCCTCGCGACCTGCACGGCGCGCACCTCGTCGTCGCTGTCGGAGATCCGCGCGGCGTACGAAAAGGCCTATGACGCAGAGCCGTTTGTCTATCTGCTGCCTGAGGGTCAGTTGCCCACCACGGGTTCGGTGATCGGAAGTAATGCCGCGCAATTGGCGGTCGCAGTCGACGCTGACGCGGGGGTGATGGTGGCGATCTGCGTGATCGACAATCTGGTCAAGGGAACAGCCGGTGCGGCGGTGCAGTCGATGAACCTGGCACTGGGCTGGCCGGAGACCGACGGGCTGTCGGTGGTCGGGGTGGCGCCGTGAGACTGCTGCGCAATCAGGGCGTCACCGCACCGGCGGGGTTCCGGGCTGCCGGGATCGCCGCCGGGATCAAGAAATCCGGCAGGCCGGATCTGGCACTGGTGTTCAACGAGGGCCCGGACTACGCCGCGGCCGGGGTGTTCACCCGCAACCAGGTCAAGGCCGCCCCGGTGCTGTGGAGCGCGCAGGTGTTGCAGACCGGGCGGTTGCGCGCGGTGCTGCTGAACTCCGGCGGTGCCAATGCCTGCACCGG
>JBAXIR010000041.1:0-16909 GCA_037138275.1 Mycobacteriaceae bacterium
CTCGCGATCACCGTCATCGCGGTGTTCTACACCACCAAGATCAACCTCGGCGCACTGCTGATCGCGCTCGTCCCGTTGGCGTTGTTCGCGGTGCTCGTGCAGAGGCGTATCACCTCGTGGTGGCTGTTGATTCCGCTGGCGGCGCTCACCTGGTCGTTCGTCCACGAGTCCGGCGTGCACGCCACCGTCGCCGGCGTGCTGCTGGGCTTCACCGTCCCGGTCTTGCGCAGCAAGACCGCCGGCGACGGCCTGGCCGAATCTTTCGAGCATGCGATGCGGCCCGTCTCAGCGGGTTTCGCGATCCCGGTCTTCGCCTTCTTCGCGGCCGGGGTGAGCTTCGGCGGCTATGACGGATTCGTGACAGCCCTGCGCGACCCCATCGCACTCGGAGTCATCGCCGGACTCGTCGTCGGCAAGACCCTGGGGGTGTTCGGCACCACCCGACTGATCGCCGCGGTCACCCACGCCAGCCTCGACGCGTCGCTGCGCTGGATCGACGTCCTGGGTGTCTCCATGCTGGCTGGGATCGGGTTCACGGTATCGCTGCTGATCGGGGACTTGGCGTATGCCACCGAACCAACGCGACTGGCCGTCATGAAGGTCGCGGTGCTCACCGGATCGCTGCTGGCGGCCGTCCTGGCCGGCATCCTGCTGCGAATCCGCAACCGGCACTACCGCGCGATCTTCGAACTGGAGACCGCGGACCCGGACTGCGACGGCGTGCCGGACGTCTATCTGTCCGGGCCCGATCACCGGGGCAACGGTGCGTAGACTGTCCTGATGCTTGAACAGGTCCGCGGTCCTGCCGATCTGCAGCACCTCTCCCAGGTTGACCTGACGGAACTCGCCGTCGAGATCCGCCAGTTCCTGATCCACAAGGTCGCTGCGACCGGAGGTCACCTGGGGCCCAACCTCGGTGTGGTGGAACTCACACTGGCGTTGCATCGCGTCTTCGATTCACCGCACGACCCGATCATCTTCGATACCGGCCATCAGGCTTACGTGCACAAGATGCTCACCGGTCGGGCCGCGGACTTCGACACCCTGCGCATGCGGGGTGGCCTGTCGGGTTACCCGTCGCGGGCGGAGAGCGACCACGACTGGGTCGAGTCCAGTCACGCCTCGGCGGCACTGTCCTACGCCGACGGGATGGCCAAGGCCTTCGAGTTGACCGGCCAGCGCAACCGGCACGTGGTTGCCGTCGTCGGCGATGGTGCGCTCACCGGTGGCATGTGCTGGGAGGCGCTCAACAACATCGCGGCCGCCAAACGCCCGGTCGTCATCGTGGTCAACGACAATGGCCGCAGTTACGCGCCGACCATCGGCGGGTTCGCCGACCATCTCGCCGGCCTGCGACTGCAACCGGGTTACGAACGCCTCCTGGAGCGGGGTCGGGTCGCGCTGCGCGGGATGCCGGTGATCGGCGAGGCCTGCTACCACGCGGTGCACAGCGTGAAGGCCGGCCTCAAAGACGCGATCTCTCCGCAGGTGATGTTCACCGATCTGGGTATCAAGTACGTCGGCCCAATCGATGGACACGACGAGCATGCGGTGGAGAACGCGCTGCGCCACGCTCGTGGTTTCAACGCCCCGGTGATCGTTCACGTCGTGACCCGCAAGGGCATGGGCTATCCGCCGGCCGAGAACGACGAGGCCGAACTGATGCATGCCTGCGGCGTGATCGACCCGCGTACCGGACTGGCCACCAAGGTCGCCGAGCCCGGGTGGACGTCGGTGTTCTCCGACGCCTTGATCGCCTATGCGACCAAGCGACGCGACATCGTGGCGATCACCGCGGCGATGCCGGGACCGACCGGACTGGCGGCCTTCGGTGAACGATTCAAAGACCGGCTCTTCGACGTCGGTATCGCCGAGCAGCATGCGATGACGTCGGCGGCCGGACTGGCCATGGCCGGGATGCATCCGGTGGTCGCGATCTACTCCACGTTCCTGAACCGGGCCTTCGACCAGGTCATGATGGATGTGGCGTTGCATAAGCTGCCGGTCACCATTGTGCTGGACCGCGCCGGCGTCACCGGAAACGACGGCGCCAGCCACAACGGTATGTGGGATCTGTCGATGCTCAATATCGTGCCCGGGATCCGCGTCGCCGCTCCGCGCGACGGTGCGCGGCTGCGCGAAGAACTTGGCGAGGCGCTCGATGTCAGCGACGGCCCGACGGCCATTCGTTTCCCCAAAGGGGAAGTGGGACAGGACATCCCGGCAACTGAGCGGATCAATGGTATTGACGTTTTAGCGCGCCCCACCGAGGAACTCGGCGCTGACGTTCTGATGGTAGCGGTGGGATCTTTCGCCGCCATGGCGCTGCAGATCTCTGATCGGCTCCGCAAACAGGGCATCGGTGTGACCGTGGTTGATCCGCGGTGGGTTCTGCCGGTGCCGGATGCGCTGGGCCCGCTGGCACTGGCACACAAACTGGTGGTGACCCTGGAGGACAACGGCGTACGCGGAGGAGTCGGTTCGGCGGTGTCGGCTGCGCTGCGTGCCGCCGATATCGATGTTCCGTGCCGCGACATCGGTGTGCCGCAACGCTTCCTGGACCATGCCGCCCGCGCGGAGGTGCTCGCCGAGTCGGGCCTCACCGAACAGCACATCGCGCGTCAGGTCACCGGCTGGGTGGCCGCACTGGCTGCACGCGCCGAATCAGTCTCCGAGCAGGTCGACTGACCGGTCATCGGCGCGACGCAGCGCCTCCGACAACACCGGTTCCACCAGATCGCGCTGCCAGCCGCGCGCTCCGGCGTCGCGCAGGAAATCCGACACCGCGCCCGTGACGTCGTCGGCGGGGGTCCAGTCCCAACACAATCTGCGGACCAGGTCCGGTGACACCAGGTTCTCCGTCGGCACCCCGACCCGCTGCGACAGTTCGCCGAGCGCGGCTCGGGCTGCCTCCAGGTAACCTGCGGCTTCGGGTTTGCGCTTGGCCCACCGAACGGGCGGCGGCGGTCCGGTGAAGGGTTCTGCCGCCTCGGGCGGGTCGTCGGTCCTTCGGGCTTTCTCCAGCGCCTCCAGCCACACCGCGGCGGTGCGCCGCTGTTTGGGTCCGCTGAAGACGGGCAGGGCGATGAGTTCGTCCACCGTTGTGGCGTCGGCCAGTGCGGCGGCGATGATCGCCGAGTCGGGCAGAATCCGGCCCGGCGCGATATCGCGGTTGCGCGCGATGCGGTCTCGGGCCGTCCACAACTCGCGCACCGCGGCCAGGCCACCCGTGGTGCGAATCTTGTTCAGCCCCGATGTCCGGCGCCAGCGATCACGACGGGTCGGGGTGGCGTCGGCACGGCGCAGATACTCGAATTCCTCTGTCGCCCAGGCAGTTTTGTTCTGGTCGGCCAACACGGTAGCGACTTTGGCGCGCAACTCGATCAGAACTTCGACGTCCAGTGCGGCGTAATTCAGCCACGCATCGGGCAGTGGGCGCTTGGACCAATCGGCCGCCCCGTGTCCCTTGGCCAGGCCCAGGCCGAGCATGCGTTGCACCATGGCAGCGAGGTTGACTCGGTCGAAGCCGGCTAACCGACCGGCCAGTTCGGTGTCGTAGAGAGCAGGTGGACGCAAGCCCACCTCGGCCAGGCACGGCAGGTCCTGATCGGCGGCGTGCAGAATCCATTCGTCGTCGGCCAGCACGTCGGCCAGCGGTGCCAGGACGTCGATCGAACTGCCGCCGTGGTTGACCGGATCAATCAGAACCGTTCCGGCACCGTTGCGACGAATCTGGATCAGGTATGCGCGGTTGGAATACCGGAACCCCGAGGCCCGTTCGGCATCCACCGCGAACGGCCCGCGTCCAGTCGCCAATTTCGCCGCGGCCCGGGCGATGTCGGCAGCACTGACCGACACCGCCGGGACTCCTTCGGACGGGCGCGCCAGCGGAATCGGCTCGGGATCGGGGAGTAGTTCCCCCGGGGTGTCGAGGTCGTCAGGCTCGGACATGTCGGGTGACATCTCAGGCGCGAGAACGCGAACTCAGATCGGTCACCCCGGTCGGCGGTAGCCCCGCCGCGTGTTCGAGTACTTCGCAGAACGCCTCGACATGGATTCCCAATGCCAGCGTGGTGGCGGTCCACGACGCCCGGATCTCCAGTTGGTGGGCGCGCGGCGGCCCGGAGATGTCGCCGTAGCGCACCGAGGTGGTTGCGGTGACGGTGCCGCCGAGTGCGGTGACATGTTCGGATCGCGACTCCAATGCCTCCACCAACCAACTCCAGGCCACCTCGGGCAGCAGTGGGTCGACGGCCTCGGCAGGGTCGAGGTCGGCCTGGATGAAGGCGACCAGTCGCATGGTGCCGTCCCAGGCTTCGGCGCCGTCGGGGTCGTGCAGCAGGATCAGACGGCCGAAGGCGTCACCTTCGGAGACCTCGGGAACAACCTCGCCCTCGGGTCGGCGGACCTCCGCGCTCAGCGCATAGCTGTACGGCGCGAGGCGCTGAGGTGGGCGGATCGGGCCCAACTCGATCTCCGACCGGACCTCGGCAGCATTCATCGCAGCCACCGCCTCGCGGAACTGGGTGGGCTCCGCACTGGTCACGGATTGACGCTAGCCCTATCGACGGGGCGTCGCAGGCAGGCGCGCCGTGCCGGTAACCCGGCCGCCGGCGCCGTGGCAGCATTGTCCCGGTGAGCAACCGCCGCCAACTTCCGCAGGCGCCCTACCTGGCCGCCGCCACCGGCCACACACCCAACCGCACCCCGGTGTGGTTCATGCGTCAGGCTGGCCGATCATTGCCGGAATATCGCGCGCTGCGCGCCAAGAACACCATGATGGAAGCGTGTTTCGATGCTGAATTGATCTGTGAGATCACCCTGCAGCCGGTCCGCCGCCACGGCGTCGACGCGGCGATTCTGTTCTCCGACATCGTCGTGCCATTGCGCGGCGCGGGTGTGGATCTGGACATCGTGCCCGACGTGGGGCCGGTGATCGCGAATCCGATTCGGACCGCAGCCGATGTCACCGCACTCAAAGCCCTTGACCCGCAGCGGGTCAGCGCGGTCGCCGATGCTGTCGGGTTGCTCGTCGCAGCACTCGGCGAGGTACCTCTGATCGGATTCGCCGGCGCGCCCTTCACTCTGGCCTCCTACCTGGTGGAGGGCGGGCCGAGCAAGTTGCATGAGCGCACCAAGGCCATGATGCTCGCCGAGCCAGCCACCTGGCACGCGCTCATGGCGGCACTGACCGACCTCACCATAGAATTCCTCCGTGTTCAGTTGGACGCCGGGGTCGACGCGATTCAACTGTTCGACTCGTGGGCAGGAACGCTGTCACTGGCTGACTATCGCAGCTACGTATTGCCGCACAGCACAAAGGTATTCGCCGCATTGGCCGGTTTCGGCGTGCCGATGACGCACTTCGGTGTGGGCACCGCTGAACTGCTGGGTGCGATGTCCGAAGCTGTTTCAGGCCACGGCGCTCCGGCAGTGGTCGGCGTGGACTGGCGCACCTCACTGGCCGATGCGGCCGGCCGGGTCGGTGCCGGAAAAGCGTTGCAGGGCAACCTCGATCCGGTCGTTCTGTTGGCGGGTTGGCAGGCCGTCGAGAAGTCCGCGCGGGCCGTCGTCGACGATGGCCGCCGCGCCATGGATGTCGGCGCCGCCGGGCACATTTTCAATCTCGGCCACGGCGTACTCCCGCCGACCGATCCCGAACTGCTGACTGATTTGGTGGCCCTGGTGCATTCGCTGTGACTTCGGGTGGGCAGGGGTCGAAGCTGCGCTATTGCGTTGTGGGCGGCGGGATTTCAGGTTTGGTCACTGCCTACCGGATCCGTGCTGCGCTCGGGGATCGCGCCGATATCACCGTATTCGACCCGGGTGATCGACTCGGTGGCGTACTGCGCACCGAGCAGCTCGCCGGCGTGCCGGTAGACGTCGGTGCCGAGGCGTTCATCGCACGCCGGCCCGAGGTGCCCGTACTGCTCGCCGAACTCGGACTCGCCGATCGCCATATCGGCACCACCGGCGTCACGACCGCCATCTACAGCCAGGACCGATTGCACGCCCTGCCGGTCGGCACCGTCAACGGCATCCCGACCTCGGCCGCCTCGATGGCCGGTCTGGTCGACGAGGCCACCTGCGACCGGATCGCCACCGAAGCCGACCGCCCGTGGCACTGGCGGGCCGGGTCGGACCCGGCACTGGGCGAACTGGTGGCCGACCGCTTCGGCGAGCAGGTGCTGGCCCGGTCGGTCGATCCGCTGGTGACCGGCGTCTACGGGGGATCGGCACGGGGGATCGGCATCCGGTCCGCGGTGCCCGCGGTGGCGAGCGCACTGGACGCCGGAGCGACGAGCATGACCGACGCCGCCCGGGGAGTTGTGCAGGGTGGCGCCGACGGGCCGGTCTTCGGCGCGATCGACGGCGGCTACCGGGTGCTGCTCGACGAGCTGGTGTCGCGCAGCGACGCGACGTGGGTTCGGGCCGCGGTTCACCGGATCGCCGCAGCGGACCCGGGCTGGGTACTTTCCGATGATTCCGGGCGCACCCGGCACGCCGACGCGGTGGTGCTCGCAGTGCCGGCACCGCAGGCGGCCGCCCTGCTGGCCGAGGTGGCGCCGCAGGCTGCGGCGGCGGCCGCGCGGATACCGGTCGCTTCGGCTGCGGTGCTGGCGATGGCCGTCGCCCCGGATCTGGAGTTCCCGGCGCAGTCCGGGGTGCTGGTCGCGACCGGAGAACGCTTGCACGCCAAGGCGATCACGCTCTCGACCCGCAAGTGGGGTACCCGCGGCGACGCCGAACTGCTGCGACTGTCGTTCGGCCGGTTCGGCGACGATATCGCCCGGGCCACCTCTGATCACGACCTGACGGCATGGGCTGTTGACGACCTGGCCGCGGTGTTCGGTGTCGACGTCGACCCGATCGAGGTCCTGGTGCACCGCTGGATCGAGGCGCTGCCCCAGTACGCCCCGGGCCACGGTGAACTGACCGCCCGAATCCGGGACGCGATGCCGCCGACGCTGGCGATCGCGGGCAACTATCTCGATGGAGTGGGCGTGCCCGCCTGTATCGGCGCGGCCGGCCGGGCTGCCGCGGCGGTGGTGGCGGCGACCGCCACGAACTAGGCCGGGCCGCCCGTGGCACCATGGAGGCCATGGCGAAACTGGACTACAACAAGCTCAACGCCGCCGTTCGCTACGTGATGTTCTCGGCCTTCGCCGCCAAACCCGGTGTGCTGGGTTACGACGAGGACTCCCGGGCCGCCGTGATCGACGAGACCGCGACTTTCCTCAAGCAGCAGGAGGATGGTGGTGTGGTGGTCCGCGGTCTGTACGACGTGGCCGGCATGCGGGCCGACGCCGACTTCATGATCTGGACCCACGCCGAGCGTCTTGAAGACCTGCAGGCGACCTACAGCGACTTCCGGCGCACCACCACGCTGGGCCGCGCAGTCACGCCGGTCTGGAGCAGTGTCGCCCTGCACCGTCCGGCCGAGTTCAACAAGAGCCATGTCCCGGCGTTCCTGGCCGGTGAAGAACCGGGCAACTACGTCTGCGTCTACCCGTTCGTGCGCTCGCTGGAGTGGTATCTGCTGCCTGATGATGATCGCCGCAAGATGCTGGCCGACCACGGGATGGCCGCGCGCAGTTACAAGGATGTCCGCGCCAATACCGTGCCCGCCTTCGCCCTCGGTGACTACGAGTGGATCCTGGCGTTCGAGGCCGCGGAGTTGCACCGCATCGTGGATCTGATGCGCGATCTGCGGGCCACCGAGGCTCGCCTGCACGTCCGCGAGGAGATCCCGTTTTTCACCGGCCCGCGAGTCGGGGTCGAGGAACTCATCGCCAGCCTGCCCTGATAGCGGGAACTGGACTAAGCTGATATTTCGCCAGCTTGGCAGTGCCCGGAGAGAGGGTGAGGCGATTGCCAAAAGTCGTATATCTCGCGGGCTTCGCCGCGGTCACCCTCGCTGCGTTCGTTGCTCTGGTTCTCAGTGGCGCTGTGCCGCAATCGGCGGTGGCCGTCGTCACCGATCTGGTGCTGGCCGCGCTGTCGGTGCTGGCCGCAGGGTCAGGCGCGCGGGCGGCGGCGTCCGCCAACGGCAGGTTCAGGTTGGCCTGGGCTTTGATGGCCGGCGCTCTCGCGGCATTCGCAGTCGGCGAGATGATCTGGTGCTACAACGAACTCGTCGTCAATGAACCTCCGTTCCCGTCGGCGGCGGACGCCTTTTTCCTGATGTTTCCGGTCGGTGTCGGCGCCGCGCTGTTGTTGTTCCGCAATCGGAGCAACCGAGAATCCCAGGGCCGGATCGTTCTGGATGGACTGATCGTGGCGGGCTCGCTGTTCGTCGTGTCCTGGACGCTCGGCCTGCGACAGATTTATGAGGCCGGCGATGCGACACGCATGGATATCGCGCTGCTCATCGCTTACCCGGTGGGCGACCTGGTCATGCTGACAATCGCAGCCGTGGTGGTGGTCAGTGCGCAGGCTGGTCAGCGCGTGACGATGGCACTGCTGACCTTCGGGCTGACGTGCATGGCACTCGCTGACAGCGGCTACGCCTACCTATCGGCCCGGGGCGACTACGTCAGCGGCAACATCGTCGATATCGGCTGGGTGGCGGGACTGCTGTTGCTGATCCTCGCGGCGGTGACGGCCCGGCAGACCACGATGCCTGACCGCCCGATGGACGAGGTGCCCGGCTGGGCGTCGGTCTGGCTACCGTACGTGCCGCTGATGTTGGCTGGAATCGTCGCAATCGCTCGCCCGCCGATACCCTTCACAGCCGGCCCGCTGCTCACGGTGGGTGTGCTGCTTGCCGTCACCGTTTTGGCCCGACAACTCCTGGCGGTCACCGAGACCCGGCGACTGATGGCACGGGTGGCCGACCGTGCGCGGCATGACCCGCTCACCGGACTGGCCAATCGGGTTCTCTTTCAGGATCGGTTGGCGCAGGCGTGGGACCACACCCACCTCGGTGAGTCGATGAGTGTTCTCGCCCTCGATCTGAACCACTTCACAATGGTCAACGACACCCTCGGTCATGGCATCGGGGACGGGTTGTTGTGCGCGGTCGCGGATCGGATTAGCGACTGCGTCCGAGATGAGGACGTGGTCGCTCGGCTGGGTGGGGACGAATTCGCGATCCTTGTCGTGGGTTCGCCCGCCCGCGCCCACCGACTCGCCGACCGTGTCGTGGAGTCGTTCGATGAACCATTCCTGATCGACGGCCACGAACTTCTCATCCGGCCCAGTGTCGGACTGGCGACAACCATGTGCGCCGCCGGGCAGAACTCGGGCGAGCAGTTGCTCAATCAGGCTGATATTGCGATGTATTCGGGCAAACGCTCCGCTGCGGCGGGGGTGCACGTATTCAGTGCCGAGACTCAGGTGGCCGATACCGTCGACGAGGCACTGGTCGAACGCGACACTCGACTGCGAGCCGTTGACGGTGCGATGAGCGTTCGGCTGCTTGCCGAACTCCATGATGCGCTCGATCAACGTGATCTTGTACTGCTCTACCAGCCCAAGTTCGACCTTCTCACCGCCCAAGTCGTTGGCATCGAGGCCCTGCTGCGGTGGCAACATCCCGTGCGAGGACTACTCGGTCCCGATGAATTCCTGCCACTGGCCCGCGGGGACGATCTGATGGCCGCGATCACCGATTTCGTGATCCACCAGGCACTCGATGACGCGTCTCGGTGGCGGTCGCTGTCTGTTGAGGTACCCGTCGCGATCAACCTTCCCGCCCCCGCCCTGGTTGATCTCCAATTGCCTGCCAGGTTGATGAGTGCGCTGGGCGAGCATCGAATCGAGGCAACCGCACTGACAATCGAGATCACCGAGGATCTGTACCTCGACAACCTCGACCATGCCAGGGCCGTGCTCAACGTGGTGCGGCAGAGCGGAATTCGGGTGGCTATCGATGATTTCGGCAGTGGCTATTCGGCGCTGTCCTATCTGCGGGATTTGACCATCGACGAAGTGAAACTCGACCGTGATTTCATCGCACCGATCCTGGTCGACCCCCGCGCGGCCGCGGTGGTTCGCGCGGTTGTGAACCTTGCGCATGAACTGGGTCTGACCACAGTCGCCGAAGGTGTGGAGAACGCTGAAACCGCCGCGCGGCTTCGGGAATACGGCTGTGATGTGGGGCAGGGCTACTTCTTCAGCGCACCGCTGAGCGCCGAGGCGGTGGCCGACCTGCTGGGGCAGGGTTATTCGGCTGGCAACAGCGTCAGCGAGATCGAGTTGATGCAGTAACGCTGGTCGGTCGGCGTGGGATAGCCCTCACCGGCGAACACGTGACCGAGATGGCTGTGGCAGTTCGCGCAGAGGACCTCGACGCGGCGCATGCCCAGGGTGTCGTCCGGCCGCAGGATTACCGCCTCGGTATGCGACGGGTCGAAGAACGACGGCCACCCGCAGTGCGACTCGAATTTCTCGGTACTGCGAAACAGTTCAGCACCGCAGGCCCGGCACTGATACACACCCTCGGTCGTGGTGTCGGTGTACTCACCCACAAAGGGGCGTTCGGTGCCGGCCTGTCGTAGCACCTGAAACTCCTCGGCGTTGAGCCGTGTGCGCCATTCGGCATCGGTCAGTTCGAGCTTGGGAGGGGGAATCGAACTCATGCGCTCACGGTAGCGCGGCCGGCGTTCGGCGTCATCCACGCCGGGTCAATACCGTCGTCGAGTCGGCCGTCCTCTTTGGCGTCGAGGTAGCGGAAGTACAGCACGCAGAACACCACGACCAGCATCAGCGACCACCCGTAGGTGATCTTCATGTATTCCAGGTACCGGCCCGTCGTCGGCTGGCGCCACATCAGCCACCGGTCCAGCGTCAGGAACCCGTAGGTGGCCAGCCAGGCCGGCCAGTTGCGCAGCACCGAGTTGCGCAGCACCACCGTCATCAGGAACGGGAACAGCATCATCGAGTAGTAGCCCTGGGCCAGCGACAGCACCAGCCAGGATGCGATCAGCAGTACACCCGACGAGGTCAGCATCCAGAACAACGGATCGCGGGTGCGGTAGTAGTGGTTGAGTAGCCACAGACTGAGCGCCGCCAGTACGACGAAGCCCACCCGCAGGGCCGTGATGAGCCACATCGGCAGCCCGTAGTACACGCCATTGCCCAGCACCGAGCTATTGAAGTAGTCGCGGGTGGACAGGAGGTACGGCATCGTCCGGTGCAGGAAGTTCCCCCGGTCCACCACCAGGGGCCAGGCCACCAGATTGAATGCCACCGGAACCGCCACCGCGACGATCAGGGCGCGCCATTGCCGGCTGAGCAACGGCAGCAGAAGTAGCACCGCGAGAACCGGTTTGACCACCAGCGACAGTCCGATTGCGATGCCGGCCAACCACTGTCGGTTCACCCGACCATCCAGCAGCCACCGCATGAACAGCACCTCAGCCAACAGGATGCAGCCGTTGATATTGGTGAAGACCAGGGTGTTGGTCACCGACTCGGTGACGAAAATCGCCGCCAGCAGGGCAGGCAGCGCCACCGAGGTCAGCGGGAATTTGAACAGGCGGACCAGCAGGCAGGCCGCGGCAATGATGGCCAGCGTGTTGAGCAGGATGAACCAGTTACGTGCGGCGAACACGCTGTCGAAGTAACCGAACGGGGCCATCAGCAGCGTGCCGCCCGGCGGATAGAGATAGTGCGGATCGACTTGTTCGAATGCCTCGCTGTACACCGGCTCGCTGGCCCGGAAATGCCGCAGCGCCCAGTAGACCGGTGCCCAGTCGTCGGTGATGTAACCGTTGGACGTCAGCACCCAACTGCGGTGGATGATCGACATGATCGCGATCGGCCAGAGCGCGGTGCGCAGGACGGCCGCGGTAGTCGGCGGGCCGGTGCGCGGACCGAACGCGGTGCGCAGAAGCGATGCAACCCGGGCCACGTTCCGCACCGTACACCGGAGCGCGGGGCCTGCGGCTTAGGCGGGGCAGAAGGTGTCGGTCGGTGGTAGTGCGCCGGAATCGAGGTAGGCCAGAACCGGCGGCAGCGCGCAGGCCGAGTAAATGCTGGCGCCGTGACCGATTCCCTGCCACATCACCCGCCTGTTGGTCGCGCCGGCATTGATGACGGTGGCCGCGGTGGCCGCCACTCCCTGTGCGCCCACGATCGGGTCGTTCTGCACACCGAGCAGCACGACGTTGATCTTCAGATTCTGGGGGTCCTGCGGCGCTGAGCCACTGGGCCAGTTGAGGCACTTCACCAGGTTCAGCGCGGCCACGGTGCCGAACTGAGGGTAGGTCTTTCCCCACGCGACGACGAGTTCGCGGACCCGGTCCGGTGTGGGGCGGTTCAGCGAGTCGCTGCAGGTGTTGACGAACTGCCCGTCGGTGCCGCGCAGAGCGTCGGCCTGATTGATCAGGTTGGTGAGTTGGTTGGTGTCCCCGGCCCGGGCGGCAGACAGTGCGTCGGCGAGTTTGACCGTGCTGCCGATTCGGTCCCCGGTGGGGAAGCCCAGTGCGGTGGTGATGGCGGTGGCCATCAGGGACAGCGGCACACGGCCCGGGGCGCGCCCGGCGCGGGCCTCGGCCAGCAGTGCGTCGACCGCACCCTTCGGGTCGGGACCGAGTGAGCAGTTGACGGCGACACACTGGGCGGCGAAGGCGTCGAGTGCGCCCTGCTGTGCCTTGACCTGATCCTCGGCTGCGGATTCGGCGCCCACCCCGGACGGGATCGGCGAGTCTAAGACCAACCGGGCGACCTTCTCGGGGTGCGAACCGGCGTAGGCCAACGCCACTTGTGCGCCGTTACCGATGCCGAGCAGTGCCAGTGCGGGCACATCCCAGGTGCTGCGCAACCGTTCCAGATCCTCGGCCGCACGCGCATTGTCATACGCCGACTCGCCGGGTGCGATCGTGTCGGTGCACCCGGTGGTCGCGGTCATTGTGATCGCGCCGAGGCTGGCCACCGGGTCGTCGCCCGAGGTGAATTGAGCCTGCTCGCGCATCTCCTGGCGGTCATATTGATCACGGCAGTCGATCGGACTCGACCTGCCTATTCCACGCCGATCCACCGCCACGATGGGATGGGTCTTGAGGACGTCGGCTCCCGACCGCGACAGCCACACCGGAAGTTGCAGCGATGACGGCAGATCCGACCCGGTGGTGAATATCAGTGGGCCGGCCTCTGGCGGGGTCTGCACCGACCGGGCCCGTACCACGCCGATGCTCAGGGTTCCGGTCGCACCGCCGACCGGATCGAGGTCGGCGTCGTAGTCGGCGCACTCCATCATCACGCCGGGGATTGCGGTGGTGCCGGCATCCCCGAATCCCTTGGCGGTGCAGTCTTTCCACGCCAGATCGTTCTTCGGCGGGCTGATCAGCGGCGCACCGTCGGCCGCTGTCGTGGTGGTGGGCGCGGCGCCGGGATTGCGCGCCGCATCGCTGGCGAACTGGGGATTGGCCGCCAGCCAGGGTGCGCACCCGGTGAGCAGGCTGGTCGCAATGACGCTCACGCTGACCGCGGTTCCGATCCGACCCTGCCGACGCATGCCCACCACAGTAGCGACTCGGCCCGTTTCGCCATCTGGGACGATAGCGGGGACGGTAGCGGTGGATGACGTCGGGGACGATCTCGATGACGTTGAAGAAGCCGTTGAAGAAGCAAGGAGTGCGTCGTGCAGGTGGTGCTGGCCCAAGAGGTTGAGCCGATCGTCGCCGGGCTTCTGGGCGGGATTTCGCCACCCGGTGGTCCGACCGGCGAGCAGTTGGTCGTGCTGAAATCCATCACGCGGGATCTGTGGGGGCGTGCGGACATCGACGTGGGGAACCTGACTCCGCTGTCACCGGACGAGGTGGCCAAAGCCCTGAACCGGCCGCAGGCCCGTCAGCGTTTCGCGGAGATCATGATGACGCTCGAGCTCTGCCGCCATCCGATGTCCATGGCGCAGGTGGAACTTGCCGAGAAGTACGTCGCGGCAATGGGAATCAACGACATCGAGATCGAGGCGAGCCGCACCGCCATCACCAAGGGTGCCGAGGCGGCCGCAACGGATCTGGAACGGTGCTACAGCGAGATACTGCCCGAGATCTCGGAGTTGTCCCTGCGTGACCGCTACCTCCGCCTCGATAAACCCGACCACGCGCTGGCCGAGCGGCTCAGGAAACTGCGAGATCTACCCGAGGACACGCTGGGTTACCAGTACCTGGAGTTCTACCGCCGCAACAACATCGAGCTTCCCGGAGACGACATCCATGTTCCGGCGCACTACGTCAATCACGATATGAATCATGTCATCACCGGGTACGAGCCGACCGCCCCCGGGGAAATCGCGCGGTCGGGTTTTCTGTTGGCCACCAATGACTCGCACCACAACTGGCTTGAGTTTCTGCTGACCATGTCGATTCACGAGTCAGGCGTGCTTAACCACGGGAACATCCGGGCGAAGGTGGCCACACTCGATCGCACGGGCGTTCCCGAGTTTCTCGGCGAGGGCCTCAGGAGGGGAACGCACTGCACCGTGGATCTCAGTCAGGTCGATCATCTCTCGATCGCGCACCTGCCTCTGGACGAGGTGCGGAAAAACTTCTCGATCGTGCCACTGCAGTCCGCGCCTGGATGACGACGGCGTTCTAGTCCGCCAATCCTTTCAGCGATCCCGGGTGTAGCGCAGGTAGAGGTAGCCCTCGACGTCGGTGAGGACGTGCACGGGACGCATTCGGGTCGGCGCATCGTCGATGCCGCCGGTGATACGAACCGCGTTGCCGCCCACCAGCATCGGCGCGCAGGTCAGGCACAGGTCGTCGAGCATGCCCTGTGCGATGAAGGCGCCGAGCAGGGTGGGCCCACCTTCGGTGAGTACCCGCAGTAACCCGCGTTCGGCAAGCCGCGACATGGCGGTGGCCAGATCGACCCGGCCCGGGTCGGCGCCGGAGCAGTCGATCACCTCAGCGACGGCGCCCACCCGGCGGCGCGCGCCTCCGGCGGCGTCGGCGCACGTCAGTATCAGCGTCGGAACCTCGGTATCGACCAGGACGGGCAGGTCGTGGGCTAGCGAACCGGTTCGGGTCACCACCGCGATCGGCGGCACCTCGCTCTGACCACACTGCTGGCGGCGTTGGCGCTGGACGGCCGTCATCTTCGCGCCCGCATAGTTCTCGGCCTGTGCGGTGCCGGCTCCCACGACGATCACGTCGGCAAGTTCGCGCAGAATCGCGAACAGGCGCCGGTCGCCGGGTCCGCCGAGGCCACCGGAGGTGCCGCTGACGGTGGCGCCGCCGTCGAGGCTGGCGATGAAGTTGGCCAGCACCACGCACCGGCCCGGATCTGGCGGGTAGGCGTAGAGCTGCTTCAGCCGTGCGTCGTCGACTCTGGCGCCGACCCTGGTGTTATTGATCCCAGTGTTATCGACCGGCCCGAGCAGACTGAACCAGGTCTCGTCGGAGTCACCCGGTTCCGCTGCCGCCATTACGCAATTGCAACACGCATCTCCGCGGCTGGCTACAGTGCCAGCCATGACCGCCCGTCTGGTGGACCGTTCACCGACGGTGTCCCCGGAGCGTTTGATCGCCCAACTTGTGCCGCCGCCGACGTTCGCCGATGTCGACTTCGACTCTTACCGGCCCGACCCGGCCGAGCCCACCCAGTCCGCGGCGCTGGAGTCCTGCCGCAGCTTTTGCGACGAAGCCGTGCGCCGTCGTGCTGGCCGGCGCAAACTCTTCGGCAAACGGGAAACTCTGCCGGGGTTTGGTCTCTACCTCGACGGCGGTTTCGGGGTCGGCAAGACCCACCTGTTGGCGTCGATCTACCGGTGGCTTCCCGATTCCGATCTCAAAGCGTTCGCCACCTTCGGTGAGCTGACGCAGTTGGCCGGGGTCTTCGGGTTTGTCGAGTGCATCGACCTGCTGGCCGACTACACGGTGGTCTGCATCGACGAGTTCGAACTCGACGATCCGGGTAACACCACGCTGATCTCGCGACTGCTCTCCCAACTGGTGGAGCGCGGCGTTTCGATTGCCGCGACATCGAACACCCTGCCCGAGCAACTCGGTGAGGGCCGGTTTGCCGCCCAGGATTTCCTGCGTGAAATCAATACGCTGGCAGGCATTTTCACCACCGTAAGAATCGAGGGCCCGGACTATCGGCAACGTGGCCTGCCACCGGCGCCCGAACCGCTGTCCGATGACGAGGTCGTCGCGCGAGCAGCGCAGGTCGTCGGTTCAACACTCGACGACTTCGACGCGTTGTGCGCCCATCTGGCCACCATGCACCCGTCGCGCTACCTGACCCTGATCGAAGGGGTGTCGGCTGTGCACATCACCGGCGTCCACCGCATCGATGACCAGAGCGTGGCGCTGCGACTGGTGTCGCTGACCGATCGGCTTTATGACGCCGGCATCCCGGTGGTGGCCTCAGGGGCGAAACTGGACACCGTCTTCTCCGAGGAGATGCTGGCCGGCGGTTATCGCAAGAAGTATCTTCGCGCCACCTCGAGGCTGTTGACCCTGACCACTATGAACAACCCCTGACCGACACCAACGTCCCAGCCGAGTACAACTAGACGCTGCGCACCATCACGAAGTCGTTCTCCAGGATCGCACCCACCGGGAACGTTCGGGTTCCGACAACGGCGAACCCATGCTTGCGATAGAACGTCTGCGCGCGGTAATTGTTTTGATTCACGCCGAGCCACACCGTGCGCGCGCCGACCTCGATCGCCCAGGCGATCCCGGCTTCCATCAGTGCCGCCGCCGCACCGCCGCCATGGTGGTCGGCCAGCACATACATCTTGGAAAGCTCCACCATCGCGGAAAGCTCCACTGCTGGACCGGGTTCGATCATGCTCGCGATGTTGGGATCGGCACCGCGAACCATCATCGCGTAGCCGATGATCCGCCCGGAATCGGTCGCGGCAAGTACCCGGCGGTCCGGGTCGGCGAGGTAGGCGCGGAAGCGTTGCGGTGACAGCGTCGCGGTGATGCAGGCGGCGATATCGCCG
>JBAXIR010000042.1:0-16903 GCA_037138275.1 Mycobacteriaceae bacterium
CATAGGTGATGTTGCCCGGGTTGCCGTTGACGTCATTGGGTCGGTAGTAGGTGTTGTTGGGCGAGTTGAGGTCCACGTCGAAATAGCCCCACACGTGGGTGGTGCTCCTGCCCACCTGCCCATTGAGCCACGACAGCAGGTTGAACGGACCGCTGGGGGCGTCCGCCCACCCGTCGTACTCCTTGATGACTTCGATGCCCTGATACGCAGTGTCGGGCGCCAGGCCGTCCTGCTTCTTGACACCGCCGAAGGCGTTCTCCGGGTTGCCGATGGACACCCACGACACGGTGGACGGGTCCGGAGCTTTGGCAGGCTCGGCGAGCCAACGGCGGATCGCCGTATAGATGACCTGGCCGCCCTGGCTATGCCCGAACGCGACGATCGGCGGGCCGCCGGCCGGCTGCGCGTTGATGGCGTCGATCAGCAGTTTGGCGCCCTCGTCGTTGAAATGCTGTCCGAGTGGCCACGCCGGGTAGT
The DNA here is from genome assembly GCA_037138275.1 of Mycobacteriaceae bacterium. Classification (GTDB taxonomy): domain Bacteria; phylum Actinomycetota; class Actinomycetes; order Mycobacteriales; family Mycobacteriaceae; genus Mycobacterium. The sequence continues at coordinate 478 of JBAXIR010000042.1, forward strand.
CGACGGGCGTGCAGACATTCGGAGACGCGCACAGCGAGCCTTGAAGCTGCTTGGGCGTGAACCGCCATATGTGCTGGACGCCGATCAGACCGCCCTCCAGCGTCAGCACGGTGGCGCCCTGGCTTGCCGCGGCGAGCCTCACCTCGGCACTGGCCCGCGCCGGGCCCTGATCGGCAGGACTGCCAGCAAGCAATGTCGCACATAGGCCGATGGACAGTCCGGCAGTGAAAAGTGATCTCATGAGCGCCCCCATTTTTCCGTCGCCGGAACTCAGAAGCTGATCAACCCGACGTTGCTCAGCAAACTACTGCATCGGTGCGTGCGGGGCAATGATCGGCTTAAATACGTGTCTGGATGCGAATTCAGAGTGCTCTGCGCTGGTTGCTGGATGTGCAGGGCTACGGCGCCGCCGCGGTCACACGGCGTCCAGATACCGACCGGTCACGACCCGCTGGGCCAACGCCAGCACAGGCGAACCCAGCCGACTCCACCACGTCGCCGGCCGAGAGAACGCCACCACCTCGCTGTAGACGGCACCGTCGGCCGGGTCGTAGCGCACGCCGAACATCTCCTCCCCGGATACCGCATGCCCGGGCAGGCTGCCGTAGGCGAAGCCGCGCCGATCCGGCTCGTCGACCACGTACACCACCCGGCACGGCGCACTGAACGGCCCGAGCCGGCCCAGCACGTCGGTGCTGACCTGGGCCACCTCGGTGGTGGCCGCCACCCGCAACCCCGCCCCGCGCAACATGCCGTAACGCATCACCGCCGCGGCGGCCTCATCGAAGCGCTCCCGGCCCGACCCGATCCGGCGCTCCCGGCGGACATGCCGGTAGCCCGAGGGCAGCGTCAACGCCGTCGCCCCGACCTCCGGATAGGTCAGTGCCAGTCCGGACAACGCGCGCAGGTCCATCGCCCCACCATGCCACCGCCCCCGTACGCTCGAGGCCAACGACCACGCAAACACGGTGACCTGATGACAGACGAGACGGCGGCCGCCGACCCCCCGGCCCGCAGCGGCGTCAAACACCGCTGGTTGCGGCGCCGGGACCGGTTGCGTGAGCGACCGCTTGCCGATTTCTCCTATCGGGTCGCGGTTGGCGTCGTAGGACTGAGTGTCTTGTTGGTCGGGATCGCCGCCATCCCCTATCCCGGACCGGGTTGGGCGATCGTGTTCCTCGGTCTGGCGATCCTGGCTACGGAGTTCTACTGGGCCCACCGCACGCTCACCTTCACCCGGGCGCGTTACGACACCGCGATGACGTGGTTTCGCCAGCAGCCGTGGTGGGTTCAGGCCCTGGGCGCGGTATTCACCGCGGCGGTCGTGGTGCTCACCCTGTGGCTGATGGGGGCGATTGCCTGGTCGGCTCGCCTGCTGGACCTGGAACACCCGATGCTGCGCAGCCCGATCGGCCTGGGAGCCTGATCAGGCACCTGGATAGCATGATCACGACTTCCGCCGATCCGGCGGGCAGGTCGTTGCCGTTGCCTGGCGTACGAAAAGAGACCCGCTGATGACCGCGCCCGCACAACCCGCCCCGCCCGGACTGCTCCGGGTCCCGGCCGGGACCACCGCGGGGGCGGTCGTTCGCGACGCCGGCCTACCGGGGCGGGGCGAGCCCGCGGCGATCGTGGCGGTTCGCGACGCCGACGGTGCCCTGCGTGATCTGAGTTGGGCGCCGGACGTCGACGCCGACGTGACCCCGGTCGCGGCCGACACCGACGAGGGACGCAGCGTGATCCGGCACTCGGCGGCCCATGTGCTGGCCCAGGCCGTGCAGGAGTTGTTCCCGACGGCCAAGCTCGGCATCGGCCCACCCATCACCGACGGCTTCTATTACGACTTCGACGTCCCGGAGGCGTTCACTCCGGAGGATCTCGAGAAGCTCGAGAAGCGTATGAAGGCCATCATCAAGGACGGTCAGCTGTTCTCCCGGCGGGTGTACGAGTCGCAAGAGCAGGCCCGTGCCGAACTGGCCAACGAGCCCTACAAGCTCGAACTGGTCGACGACAAGTCCGGTGACCCGGACGTCATGGAGGTCGGCGGCGACGAGCTGACCGCCTACGACAACCTCAATCCCCGCACCCGCGAACGCATCTGGGGTGATCTGTGCCGCGGCCCGCACGCCCCGACCACCAAATACATTCCGGCGTTCAAGCTCACCAGAAGCTCGGCGGCGTACTGGCGCGGCAACCAGAACAATGCGAGCCTGCAGCGGATCTACGGAACCGCGTGGGAGTCCCAGGAGGCCCTGGACCGCCACCTCACACTGCTGGAGGAGGCGCAGAAGCGCGACCACCGTCGCCTGGGTGTGGAATTGGACCTGTTCAGCTTCCCCGATGAATTAGGTTCGGGCCTGCCGGTATTTCACCCCAGGGGCGGAATCGTGCGCCGGGAGTTGGAGGAGTACTCGCGACGCAAGCACATCGAGGCCGACTACGAGTTCGTCAACACCCCGCACATCACCAAGGAACAGCTCTACATCACCTCGGGCCACCTGGAGTGGTACGCCGACGGCATGTTCCCGCCCATGCACATCGACGCCGAGTACGCCGAAGACGGCACGTTGCGCAAGCCGGGGCAGGACTACTACCTCAAGCCGATGAACTGCCCGATGCATCACCTGATCTTCCGGTCTCGCGGCCGGTCGTACCGCGAACTTCCGTTGCGGCTCTTCGAGTTCGGCACCGTGTACCGCTACGAGAAGTCCGGTGTCATTCACGGTTTGACCCGGGTGCGGGGCATGACGCAGGACGACTCGCACATCTACTGCACGCGCGAACAGATGCGCGACGAACTCGGCTCACTGTTGCGCTTCGTGCTGGAACTGCTCGGTGACTATGGGCTGGACGATTTCTACCTGGAGCTGTCCACTAGGAACCCGGAGAAGTACGTCGGCTCCGATGAGATGTGGGAGGAGGCCACCGAGACGCTGCGGGAGGTCGCCGAGTCCAGCGGTCTTGCCCTGGTGCCCGATCCGGGCGGCGCGGCCTTTTACGGACCCAAGATCTCGGTGCAGGTGCGCGATGCCCTGGGCCGCAGCTGGCAGATGTCCACCATTCAACTGGACTTCAACATGCCTGAGCGGTTCGAACTCGAATACACCGCCGCCGATGGCACCCGCAAGCGGCCGGTGCTGATCCACCGCGCGTTGTTCGGCTCCATCGAACGGTTCTTCGGCATCCTCACCGAGCATTACGCCGGTGCGTTTCCGGCCTGGCTCGCGCCCGTCCAGGTGGTCGGCATTCCGGTGGCCGCCGAGCACGTCGAGTATCTCAAAGACGTTGCCGCAGAGCTCAAATCGTACGGGGTGCGCGCCGAGGTCGATTCCAGTGACGACCGGATGGCGAAGAAAATCGTCAACCACACCAACCAGAAGGTGCCCTTCATGCTGGTGGCGGGCGACCGCGATATCGAGGCGGGTGCGGTGAGCTTCCGGTTCGGTGACCGTACTCAACTCAACGAGGTGCCCCGGGCGAAGGCGATCGAGGTGATCCGGCAATGGATCGCCGATCGGGTAAACGTCGCCCCGACCGACGAATCGGTGAAGGTCAGCGGTGACTGAGCAGGTCAGCGATCGGGGTGCGGGGGACCCGGACCGCCTGCAGCGACTCTGGACCCCGCACCGGATGAGCTACATCGCCGAGTCGCCCAAGTTCGGCGGCTCAGGCAGGCCATCAGAACCGTTCACCGACATTCCCACGCTCTCTGATGAGGATGGCCTGGTGATCGCCCGCGGTGAACTGGTCTACGCGGTCCTCAATCTCTATCCCTATAACCCCGGTCACCTGATGGTGGTGCCGTATCGCCGGGTATCGGAACTTGAAGATCTCACCGACGCCGAGACCGCCGAGTTGATGGCGTTCGTACAGAAGGCGATTCGGGTGATGAAGGCTATTTCGCGGCCCGACGGCTTCAACGTCGGCCTCAACCTGGGCAGGTCGGCCGGCGGATCGCTGGCCGAACACCTGCATATGCACGTGGTGCCGCGGTGGTCGGGTGATGCGAATTTCATCACCGTCGTCGGTGAGACCAAGGTGATTCCGCAACTACTGCGCGACACCCGCGTACTGCTGGCCGATGAATGGAACTGCCAGCCGTGAGCGACTTCTATCTGATGACCCGGGCGGCCTACACCAAACTCAGCGCACCGCTGGCGCGCGGCGCGCTTCGGATCGGACTGACTCCCGACGCGGTCACCGTCATCGGCACCGTCGGAACGGTGGCCGCGGCGCTCATCCTTTTTCCCGCCGGTCACCTTTTCATCGGCTGGCTGGTGATCTGGTTCTTCGTCTTGGCAGACATGCTCGACGGCGCGATGGCCCGGGAACGTGGCGGTGGCACCCGATTCGGATCGGTGCTCGATGCGACATGTGACCGGATCAGCGATGGCGCGATTTTCTGTGGGCTGCTGTGGTGGGCTGCCTTCGGGTTGGGGAGCAGGTGGCTCATGGTTGCCACCCTGATCTGCCTGGTCACGTCCCAGGTGATCTCCTACATCAAGGCCCGCGCCGAGGCCAGTGGCCTCAATGGCGGCGGCGGGTTGATCGAACGCCCGGAACGCCTGATCATCGTGCTGTTGGGAGCGGGCCTGTCGGACCTGCCATTCTTTCCGATTCCGAACGCACTCCCGGTGGCCATGTGGCTGCTGGCGGTCGCCAGCCTGGTAACCGTCGGACAGCGAGTGCACGCTGTGCGGAATTCGCCCGGCGCGGTGGACAGGATCGCGTTACCGGAAAAGCAGACGCCTGCCGGTGATGCGGAGACTGGCGAGCAGTGACGGCGGTGCTCTCACGTGAAAGCATGGCGGATTGGGGATATGCCGCCGGCTGGCGGATAGTGCGGGCGATGCCGGAAACCCTGGCGCGCAACGTGTTCGACGCCGGCGCCCGGTACGCCGCACGCGGCGGTGGGCCCGAACAGCTGCGCAAGAATCTGGCCCGGGTGATCGGCACGACTCCGGCCGAGGTACCCGATGCGCTGATGCGTGCATCGGTGGCCTCTTATGCACGGTACTGGCGAGAGGCCTTCCGGCTGCCGACGATGAATCAGGCCGCACTCGCCACGCGACTGGACCGGGTGTTCATCGGTGCGGAGAATTTCGCCGACGCGCACCGGGGAGGCCGGGGGGCGGTGATCGCATTGCCGCACAGCGGGAACTGGGATATGGCCGGGGTGTGGCTGGCGCAGAACTACGGAACCTTCACCACCGTCGCGGAACGACTCACACCGGAATCCCTCTACGACCGATTCATCGCCTACCGCGAAAGCCTCGGCTTCGAGGTGCTTCCATTAACCGGGGGACCGCGGCCACCCATGCAGATCCTGGCTGAGCGGTTGCGCGCCAACAGATTCGTCTGTCTGATGGCCGATCGCGATCTCACCCGATCGGGTGTGCAGGTGAACTTTTTCGGCGAGCCCACCCGGTTGCCCGCCGGCCCGGCGCGGCTGGCCATCGAGACCGGCGCACCCTTGCATCCGGCGCACGTCTACTACGACGGCGAGGATTGCGTGGTTCAGATCGACGACGCGCTCGACACCGGTTCGGGCGACGTGGGTGTGATCACCCAGGCGCTGGCCGACAGGTTCGCGGTGAACATCGCCGCGCATCCGGCGGATTGGCATATGTTGCAACCGCAGTGGCTGGCCGATCTGAGCGCGCAGCGCCGGGCCCGCCTCGACGGAGATGGCGACCGCTGATGCGCATCGGCATGGTGTGCCCGTACTCGTTCGATGTGCCCGGCGGGGTGCAATCGCACATTCTGCAACTGGCGGAGGTGATGCGAGAACGTGGCCACTACGTCAGCGTTCTGGCGCCGTCGTCGCCGCATGTGACATTGCCCGACTATGTGGTGTCGGGGGGTAAGGCGGTGCCCATCCCGTACAACGGCTCGGTGGCTCGGTTACGGTTCGGTCCGGCAACCCACCGGATGGTCAAGCGCTGGCTTGCGGCAGGCGATTTCGACGTCCTGCACCTGCATGAGCCAAACGCCCCCAGCCTGTCGCTACTCGCCCTGATGATCGCCGACGGCCCGATCGTCGCCACGTTCCATACGTCGACGACAAAGTCGTTGGGGCTCAGCATGTTCCAGGGCATCCTGCGTCCCTGGAACGAGAAGATCATGGGCCGCATCGCGGTCTCCGATCTGGCCCGGCGCTGGCAGATCGAGGCGTTGGGATCGGATGCCGTGCAGATTCCCAATGGTGTCGACGTCGCGTCGTACACATGCGCGCCATTGCTGCCGGGATATCCGCGGCCCGGTAAGACCGTGTTGTTCCTCGGCCGGTTCGACGAACCCCGCAAGGGGATGGCGGTGCTGCTGGCCGCATTGCCGGCATTGGTCGAACGCTTCGCCGATATCGAGATCCTCATCGTCGGCCGAGGCGACGAGGACGAATTGCGCGAGCAGGCCGGCGATCTGGCCGGCCACCTGAGGTTCCTCGGTCAGGTCGACGACGCCACCAAAGCCTCGGCGTTGCGCAGCGCCGACGTCTACTGCGCGCCGAACACCGGCGGGGAGAGCTTCGGCATCGTCCTGGTCGAGGCAATGGCCGCCGGGACCCCGGTGGTCGCGAGCAACCTCGACGCCTTCCGTCGGGTGCTCGAGGATGGCGCGGCCGGACTGCTGGTGCCCATCGAGGATCCCGGTGCACTGGCTGAAGCGGTGGTCACGGTCCTGACCGATGACACCCTGCGGGCCGGGAATGTCGCAGCGGCATCCGAGGCCGTCCGCCAGTACGACTGGCAGGTGGTGGCGGACGACATCACGATGGTCTACGAAACGGTGGCCGGGTCCGGCGCTCGGGTGGTGGTGGGCACCTGATGGCTCCCGGGGTGTACTGGCCTATTACGGCCGTTTTGGTCGCCGTGTTGATCGGTATCGCCGTCTGGGCACTCCAGACCGCCAATCGGCTGGACCGGTTACATGTCCGCTACGACCTGTCCTGGCAGTCCCTCGACGCCGCACTGGCGCGCCGGGCGGTGGTGGCCCGCGCGGTCGCCGCCGACGCCTATCGCGGCAGCCCCGAGGGTAAGCGCCTTGCCGCACTGGCCGCCGCCGCCGAGCGCGCACCCCGGTCCACCCGGGAAGCCAGCGAGAACGAACTGTCCACCGCACTTGAGGTGGTGGACCCGACCACGCTGCCGGTGGCACTGGTCGCCGAACTCGCCGACGCCGAGGCTCGGGTGCTGCTGGCCCGGCGATTCCACAACGACGCGGTGCGCGACACCCTGGCGCTTCGTGAGCGCCGCCCGGTGCGCTGGCTGAGGCTCGGCGGAACCGCAGCGCTGCCAAGCTATTTCGAGATCGCTGAATCCGCTCAGCGATGACTGCGCCACGCACCTCGGCGCGGGTAGTGCTGCTCGACGACGACGGCGCCGTGCTGCTGCTGTGCGGATCGGACCCGGCGATCACCGACGGCAGCGCGCCGAAATGGTGGTTCACCGTCGGCGGCGAGGTTCACCCCGGGGAGCACCTCGCCGCGGCGGCGGCCCGCGAACTCGCTGAGGAGACCGGCCTGCACGTTGACTCCGCGCTCCTGGTGGGCCCGGTCTGGCGGCGGGAGTCGGTGATCGACTTCAACGGCACCGTGACGCAGAGCCACGAGTTCTACTTCGTGCACCGCACCCGCCGGTTCGAACCGTCGCAGGACACCCGCACACCGCTGGAACTGCGCTATATCCACGGACACCGGTGGTGCGACGCGACTGAGATCACACTCCTGAACCGCAGGGGCGAGACGGTTTATCCCCGACAATTGGCTCAGCTACTGGCTGCGGCGCACCAGTTGGCCGATGGATCCGGTGGCCCGCTGGCGGATCCGCAACCGATCCGCTGACGAGCCGGGATTTTCGGCGTTCGGCAGGCCTCTAGACTCTGATTAAGCATCAAGCGAAGGAGTGCACGTGGACATCGCAGCGGGATCCAACGGCTCGGCCAATCACGCCCAGATCGGAACGGCGCGCGTCAAACGCGGCATGGCCGAGATGCTCAAGGGCGGGGTCATCATGGACGTCGTCACACCCGAGCAGGCCCGGATTGCTGAGGCGGCCGGTGCGGTGGCGGTGATGGCGTTGGAGCGGGTGCCGGCCGATATCCGCGCGCAGGGCGGGGTGGCGCGGATGAGTGACCCGGATCTGATCGAGGGCATCATCGCCACGGTCAGCATCCCGGTCATGGCCAAGGCGCGGATCGGGCATTTCGTGGAGGCGCAGATTCTGGCCAGCCTCGGGGTGGACTACGTCGACGAGTCCGAGGTGCTGACGCCGGCGGACTACACCCACCACATCGACAAGTGGAAATTCACGGTGCCGTTCGTCTGCGGTGCCACCAATCTCGGTGAGGCGTTGCGGCGGATCTCCGAGGGCGCGGCCATGATCCGGTCCAAGGGTGAGGCCGGCACCGGCGATGTGTCCAATGCCACCGGGCATATGCGCACCATCGGCGGCGAGATCCGCCGGTTGTCGTCGATGGCCGACGATGAACTGTTCGTGGCGGCCAAGGAATTGCAGGCGCCCTATGACCTAGTGGTGGAGGTGGCCCGGGCAGGAAAGCTTCCGGTCACGCTGTTCACCGCGGGCGGTATTGCGACTCCCGCCGATGCGGCGATGATGATGCAACTCGGCGCCGACGGGGTGTTCGTGGGTTCCGGAGTGTTCAAGTCCGGCGATCCCGCGGCGCGGGCGGCAGCCATCGTCAAGGCCACCACGTTCTACGACGATCCCGATGTGTTGGCGAAGGTGTCGCGCGGACTGGGCGAGGCCATGGTCGGCATCAATGTCGACGACATTCCGGCGCCGCATCGGCTGGCCCAGCGCGGCTGGTAGCGCCCGATGAGCCGCTTGCGCGAAGACCAGTAGAAGTATGGCGATCGAGGAAATCCTCGACCTCGAGCAACTTGAGGTCAATATCTACCGGGGTGTGGTCTTCAGCCCCGAATCCGGCTTTCTGCACAGGACTTTCGGCGGCCACATTCTCGGACAGTCGTTGGTGTCGGCGATTCGCACCGTCGAACCTGAGTTCGGGGTGCACTCGCTGCACGGGTACTTCCTGCGACCGGGTGACGCCACCAAGCCTGCGGTCTACCTGGTGGATCGGCCGCGCGACGGCGGATCTTTCTGCACCCGTCGGGTCAACGCGGTTCAGCATGGCGAGGTCATCTTCTCGATGGGTGTCTCGTTTCAGACCGAACAGGAGGGCATCGAGCACCAGGACGCGATACCCCCGGCCCCGCCACCGGAGAGCACGCCCGGATTCCGTTCCTCGGGAAAGGTTTTCGACGACGCGGGTTTCTCCCAGTTCGCTGAGTGGGACATCCGGATGGTGCCGCGCGATGAACTCGAACTGCTGCCCGGCAAGGCTTCCCGGCAGCAGGTGTGGTTCAAGCATAAAGAACGGTTGCCCGATGACCCGGTGCTGCACATCTGTGCGCTGACCTATATGAGCGACCTCACCCTGCTGGGCTCGGCGCAGGCGACCCACCCGGGGGAGCGCGCGAATCTGATGGTCGCCTCGCTGGATCACGCGGTGTGGTTCATGCGCCCGTTTCGGGCCGACGAATGGCTGCTGTACGACCAGTCGTCGCCGTCGGCCAGCGGCGGCCGGGCGCTCACCCAGGGCAAGATCTTCAATCAGCGCGGCGACATGGTGGCCGCGGTCATGCAGGAGGGGTTGACCCGCTACAAGCGCGGCTATACCCCGCCCGGCAGGTGAGCGGCCCGAACGTCGGCGTGCTGGCACTGCAGGGTGACACCCGCGAGCACCTCGCCGCACTGACCGAGGCCGGCGCGCAGGCGTCGACCGTGCGCCGTCGCAGCGAGCTCGATGCCGTCGACGCACTCGTCATCCCCGGCGGGGAGTCCACCACGATGAGCCTGCTGCTGCGCGAGTTCGACCTTCTGGAACCCTTGCGGCAGCGACTTGCCGATGGGATGCCGGCCTACGGGTCGTGCGCCGGGATGATTCTGCTGGCCGGCGAGATTCTCGACGCGGGCGCGCCCGGCCGGGAGGCGGAGGCACTGGGCGCCATCGATATGACGGTTCGCCGCAACGCCTTCGGCCGTCAGGTCGACTCCTTCGAAGGCGATATCGACGTCCTCGGTCTCGACGAACCGGTCCGGGCGGTGTTCATCCGCGCGCCCTGGGTCGAGCGGATCGGGCCCGGCGTGGAGGTTCTCGCGCGCGCCGATGGCCATATCGTCGCGGTGCGCCAGGGCCCGGTGCTCGCCACCGCCTTCCACCCCGAGATGACCGGCGACCGTCGGGTGCACACACTGTTCGTCGACATGGTTACCGGCCGGGCATAGCCACCGCGTCCGCCCCGTCCGCTGCCCCGTCCCCCTCGTCCATCGCGTTGAGTGAGGAGCCACGCAGCGGTCTACTCGCATTTTGCCTGCGAGGCTCCTCACTCAACGCGCAACGGGGGCGGCTCGACCACCGCAGTAGACTCAGCTGCGCACCACCCGGTACGGACGATGACGTAGGAGAGGTATGAGCGGCCATTCCAAGTGGGCGACCACCAAGCATCAGAAGGCCGTCAAGGATGCGCGCCGTGGCAAGGAATTCGCCAAGCTGATCAAGAACATCGAGGTCGCGGCCCGCACCGGCGGTGGTGACCCGAACGGTAACCCCACCCTCTGGGACGCCATCCAGAAAGCCAAGAAGACCTCGGTGCCCAATGACAACATCGAGCGCGCCCGCAAGCGCGGCGCCGGCGAGGAGGCCGGCGGTGCCGACTGGCAGACCATCATGTACGAGGGCTACGGCCCCAATGGTGTCGCGGTGCTCATCGAATGCCTGACCGACAACCGCAACCGGGCCGCCGGCGAAGTCCGCGTCGCGATGACCCGCAACGGCGGGAACATGGCCGACCCGGGCTCGGTGGCCTATCTGTTCTCCCGCAAGGGTGTGGTCCTGCTGGCCAAGAGCGACCTGTCCGAGGATGACATCCTGCTGGCGGTGCTGGAGGCGGGCGCCGAGGAGGTCAACGACCTCGGCGACAGCTTCGAGGTGGTCTGCGAGCCGACCGACCTGATCACCGTCCGCACGGCACTGAAGGACGCCGGCATCGAGTACGACTCCGCCGACGCCACCTTCCAGCCGTCGATGAGCGTGGAGGTCGACCTGGAGACCGCCCGCAAGGTGCTCAAACTGGTCGACGCACTGGAGGACAGCGACGACGTCCAGGACGTCTTCACCAACATCGACATCCCCGACGACGTCGCAGCCCAACTCGACGAGGACTGACGCCACGTCCCGCGAGCGTGCGTGTCGGTACGGTGACACGCCGGGGCGGGCGGGGCATCTGCGCACGCTCGCCGGAGTGGGCCGGGCGTGTCTTTCGCGTGGTCCGTCACCCCCAGCCGTTACGCTATCGAACAACTGTTCGTAGGTGAGAGGTGATCCGTGCGGGTGATGGGAGTAGACCCCGGGTTGACCCGGTGTGGGCTCTCGGTGATCGAGAGCAGCGGTGGCCGCCAGGTCACTGCGCTGGACGTCGACGTCGTGCGGACCCCGGCCGGTGATCCGCTGCAACTGCGACTGCTGGCGATCAGCGACGTCGTCGAGCACTGGCTCGACACCCACTGCCCTGATGTGATCGCGATTGAGCGGGTGTTCGCCAACCACAACGCCAATACCGCGATGGGCACCGCACAGGCCGGTGGGGTGATCGCACTCGCCGCCGCGCGCCGTGGGATCGACGTGCACTTCCACACCCCCAGCGAGGTGAAGGCCGCCGTCACCGGAAACGGCAACGCCGATAAGGCTCAGGTCACCGCGATGGTGACCAGGATCCTGCAGTTGCAACAGAAGCCGACACCTGCTGATGCCGCGGACGCCCTGGCGTTGGCCATCTGCCACTGCTGGCGCGCGCCGATGATCGCCCGGATGGCCAAGGCCGAGGCGATCGCCGCCGAAGCCCAGCGGGCCTACAGGGCCAAGCTCAAGGCGGCACCACGCCCGGTCGCGGGACGCGCCACATGATCGCCTCGGTGCGCCAGGAGGCGACGTGATCGCCTCGGTGCGAGGCGAGGTGCTCGAGATCGCCCTCGACCACGTCGTGATCGAGGCGTCCGGGGTGGGCTACAAGGTCATGGCAGCCCCGTCGACACTGGCCACACTACGCAGGGGCACTGAAGCGAAACTGATCACCGCGATGATCGTGCGCGAGGACTCCCAGACGCTGTACGGGTTCGCCGACAACGATTCCCGCGACCTGTTCCAGACGCTGCTCGGGGTCTCTGGCGTGGGGCCGAAGATTGCGCTGGCCACCCTGGCGGTGTACGACGCCTTCGCGTTGCGCCGTGCACTCGGCGACGGTGATGTCGCCGCGCTGATGAGGGTGCCCGGCATTGGTAAACGCGGCGCTGAACGTCTGGTGCTGGAACTGCGCGACAAGATCGGGGCCATGCCGAGCACCGGGGGAGCAGTGGCGGTGGGGCACGCGGTGCGCGGACCGGTCGTGGAAGCTCTTGTCGGACTTGGCTTTGCGCTCAAACAAGCAGAGGACGCCTGCGACAAGGTGTTGGCCGATGATCCCGATGCGACTACGTCCAGCGCGCTGCGTGCGGCGCTGTCGCTGCTGGGAAAGAAGTAGCTGATGAGCCGCTTGCGCGAAGAACAGAGCATCTAGTGGGCCGATTCGAGGACGAAGACGTCGACGAGCCCGACCGGGAAGTCTCGCCGGCGCTGACCGTCGGTGAGGGCGAAATCGATGCCAGCCTTCGGCCGCGATCGCTGGGGGAGTTCATCGGCCAGCCTCGGGTGCGCGAGCAACTGCAGTTGGTTCTCGAGGGCGCCAAGAACCGCGGCGGCACACCGGATCACATTCTGCTGTCCGGGCCGCCGGGTCTGGGGAAGACGTCGCTGGCGATGATCATCGCCACCGAACTCGGCTCAGCGTTGCGGGTCACCTCCGGCCCGGCACTGGAGCGCGCGGGCGATCTGGCGGCGATGCTGTCCAACCTCGTCGAGGGTGACGTGTTGTTCATCGATGAGATTCACCGCATCGCCCGGCCCGCCGAGGAGATGCTGTATCTGGCCATGGAGGACTTCCGGGTCGACGTGGTGGTGGGCAAAGGCCCTGGGGCAACGTCGATTCCGTTGGAGGTGGCCCCGTTCACCCTCGTCGGCGCCACCACCAGATCGGGTGCATTGACCGGGCCGCTGCGCGACCGGTTCGGGTTCACCGCGCACATGGATTTCTACGACGCCAGCGAACTGGAGCGGGTGCTGACCCGTTCGGCCGGCATCCTGGGCATCGAACTCGGTACCGAGGCGGGGTCGGAGATCGCTCGCCGGTCGCGTGGCACGCCACGGATCGCCAACCGTCTGCTGCGCCGGGTGCGTGACTTCGCCGAGGTCCGTGCCGACGGTGTCATCACCCGCGATATCGCCAAATCAGCCCTGGCCGTCTACGACGTCGACGAACTCGGCCTGGATCGGCTCGACCGGGCGGTGCTGTCGGCGCTGACCCGAAGCTTCGGTGGTGGTCCGGTGGGGGTGTCCACCCTGGCCGTCGCGGTGGGTGAGGAGGCTGCCACTGTCGAGGAGGTGTGCGAGCCATTCCTGGTGCGCGCAGGCATGATCGCACGAACACCGCGCGGCCGGGTGGCCACCCCGCAGGCCTGGACCCACCTCGGGATGACGCCACCACCCGGGGCGGGCGGGTTCGGCCAGCCCGTGTTGTTCGAGTGACGCCGCGTCAGTGGCGGGTGCTCACTGTTGCGCCGATGTCGGCTCGTTGACCCGGTACAGCCGCCAATTGGGCTGGTTCTCGCCGTCGTTGGGCATCTCCAGTTCTAGCGTGGCGATATCCGCTCCGGTGTTGTAGAGGGTCGGGTATCGCTGGTTGACCGCATCGGAGACGCCTCGGCCGGTTGGCGGAACAACGAGCAGATACTCGATTCCGGCGGCGGAGGGATCATTGAGCAGATGAACGAAGTCAGGGTCGGACGGAATCGCAAACGTCTTGGGATGACGTGACGCCGCAATGATGGCGAAGCCGTAGACGGTGTCAGTGACGACCGACCCCTCGGGCAGGTTGAGATCGTCGAGATAACGAGCGATCTGCCGCTCGGTGGAGAACGTGCGGGCGATCCGATGCTCGGTCGCTTTGCGCGGACTCACACTGTCGGGCGCCGGATTGATCATCGCGCCCAGCGCATACTCCTGCGGCGCGTATCCGGGCAGACTCATTCCCCACGCGGCAATCGGTACGCATAACGCGAACGTCATCGCCACCCCCGCGTAGCCGACCCGGCGTGTCGAAGCGGGAGGTGCAGGCACCGCGGTCGGAACCGGCGCATGTCGACCTCGGCGGACCGGTGCCACGAGGGTGCCGTCGGGAACGGCGAGTAAGGCAATGGTTGCCGTCAGCGGGATGGCGATGATGTAGAAGCGCAGGAACGGAAAGGTCGACCCCAGCGCGTAACTCAGCGCCTGAAATGCCAGGGCCGAGCCGAAGATCGCCAGCGGCGGCACCATCATTGCCCAGTCCGGCCGTCGCCCCCGAATGACACCGGCCCGAATGATCAGCGGTACGAGGACCGGTGCCAGCAGCAATGTACAGGTGGTGGCGAACAGCAGACCGCTGCCGAAGCCCACCTGCACCGCACCGGATTGTTCAAGGATGGCGGAGTTCCCGTATCTGGACGTGAACTGCGCGAAAGCTTCTCCGGTGATCAGCCAGCTGGCTACCGCCCAGCCAAGGAATGAGACAACACCGGGAGCGCTCACCACAGTCATGTCCAGCAGTGCGCGCCGGACTCGAGGGTGGGTCTGGGCACGGCGGTAGGTGGTGACCGCAACCAGAATCCCGGCGGCGGCGATGCAGGCGACGGCGTCGTAGCGGGTGAGGTATGCCAGCCCCATGGCGATGCCGCCGGCGGCGATCAGGTGGTGGACGTCGTCATCGGCCATCCACAGGATCAGCCGGCGTACCGCCCACGTGGTGAAGAAGATGAAGGGCGCCTCGCTCATCGCATTGGAACCGTAGAAGACGATCATCGGATTCACGGCGAATAGCGTGGCGATGCTCACGCTGAACCAGCGGGGTAAGCCGCGATCGGTGCCGATCGAGAGGATCTGAACCACCGCTCCGGCCATGAACAGCGCCGACATCACACTGCCGGCGAAGGCCCGCTCCCCAAGCTCCGGCACCAGTGGGTCCAATGCGACGATGGGAACCTCGATCATCGCGGTGAGCGGGGTGAAGATGAATCCGATTGCGGCCAGGTGGGGATCGCGGCTGAAGATCACGCTCGCGGCGGCCAGATCGCGGGACAACGCATCACCGAGGATGAACCCGTTGCGCACCTGCAGCCAGTACCCAATGCCGAGGTATGCCGCACCGGCCATGGCATATGCCAGCGCCTTGAGCCGTCGATCGGAGATTTCGGTCATCTGCTCTCAGCTGGCTCAGCGTCGGGTGATTGGGCGAGACCGTGAAACGTCTTCTCCCAGTAGGAAGGATTGCGGACCAGCTGGTACAGGCCCTTGATGGCGGCGACGCTCATCATGATGAAGAAAATCTGAACGGTCAGCGCAGGTATCAACAGATCAGCCCGGTCATCCTCGCGCAATGCGATGACGTTCATGTAGAACGTGGCAGCGTTGCCGAGGATGAGCGCCGCGAGAGCGGGGAAGTAGACATACCAGGGGAACACGGCCCCGACGAGCTCCGGGTGGCCCAGGAACCACACCAGCGTGAGGTACCAGAACAGCATATTCAGCACCGCGACAACGGGAGTTCCGGCCATCAGGAGGTTGAACCGAAGGAAGTTCCCTACACCGATGGTCCGGATCAATTGGCCGGGCTGACGCATATGCACCAGCCAGGTCTGGAGATAGCCCTTGTACCAACGGGAACGCTGACGAATCCAGTTGATCGGGTCGCTATTGGCCTCCTCGAGGGTCGTGGAGTCCAGTACCGCAGTTCGGTAGCCGCGCGCACAGATCCGCAGTCCGAGGTCGGCGTCTTCGGTCACGTTGAACGGATCCCACGCCCCGATCAGGTCGAGCACATCGCGTCGGAGGTGATTTGATGTGCCGCCCAACGGAATCGGGGCCGAGGTGCCCATCATGCCGGGTAGCAGGTAGCCGAACCACAGTCCGTACTCCGCGGTGAACCATCCGGTCAGCAAGTTCTGGCCGCCGTTGTGATAAGCCAGTTTGGCCTGGATGCAGGCGATGTTGTCGGGCAGTTTCCGGAATGCCGCGACAATGCGGCGCAACTGCAGGGGCTCCGGGAGATCCTCCGCGTCGTAGATCGTGACGATGTCACCGGTGGCGAATTCCAACCCGTAGTTGCAGGCCTTCGGCTTGGTCCGCGGCTCGGCCGGCGGCACCAGCAGGGTAGTGATGCTCCCGGAGGTGATGCATGGCCGCGCGGCGTTGATGGTGACCTCGTCGTCAGCTTCGAGCA